>JANLYJ010000180.1:0-12140 GCA_031365555.1 Gemmatimonadaceae bacterium
TTCATGCAGTGGGATCGTCCCATCCTTACCGACTCGGGCGGATTCCAGGTTTTCTCACTCGAAGGCCTGCGAAAGGTCAGCGAAGACGGCGTTGAGTTCCGAAGCCACATCGACGGATCCGCCCGCCTCTTCACTCCTGAATCCGTGATGCACATCGAGCACGAGCTTGGCGCTGACGTAATCATGCAGTTCGATCATGTCATCCCCGGCCAGTCCGATCTTGCTGCGTCGCGCGATGCGAGTGAGCGATCGCTTCGCTGGCTGAGCCGCGCACTCATCGCGCACGCCAGACTGTCGGCGGACCATGCTGATCGGCTGCCGCAGACGCTTTTCCCAATTGTTCAGGGCGGCATTCATGAATCACTCCGCCGCGAAGCTGCTGAACACATCCGCTCGCTCAACGACTGGGACGGCTTTGCAATCGGCGGACTGTCCGTGGGCGAAGAAAAGCGCGCGATGTACGAGATGCTGGATGTAGTCGAAACTGAGTTGCCGCGTGACAAACCCAGATATCTGATGGGGGTCGGTTTTCCCGAGGACCTCATAGAGGCTATCGCGAGAGGCGTGGACCTGATGGACTGCGTTGCGCCCACCAGAATGGGGCGAAATGGTGCGTTCTTCACGCCGACGGGACGCGTCAATATCAAGAAGGCAGAATTCAGGGCCGATCCGCGCCCATTGGACGAAAGCTGCGAATGTTCCGGCTGCAAACGGTTTACGCGCGCCTACATTCGCCACCTTTTCGTCTCCGACGAGCTCCTCGGCCTGCGCCTGCTCTCCCTGCACAATGTACATTTCCTGCTGTCGCTGGCGCGTGATGCACGCGCGCATATAGCGGCCGGCGATTTCCAGCCCTGGGCCAGAACCTGGCTGGAGCGTTATCACTCTTCCAACACAGTGGCATCATGACACACTTGATCTCAGCGTCACTCCTGCTTCTTCAGTCCCCGCGCAATGCGCTGTTGGGACCGATCTTCATGTATGGCGCAATCTTCGCCGTCTTCTATTTCGTGCTGCTCAGACCGCAGGGGAAACAGCGCAAGATGCTCGACGCCGAAATCCGCAGCGTCAAGAAGGGTGATGAAGTTGTCACTACAGGTGGAATTATCGGCGAGGTGATTCACATTCGGGATACGGTAACCGACGCGAAAGCCAATCCGCTCGAAGACCGGATCACCATTCGCTCAGGCGAGTCCAAGCTGCTCATCGAGCGCGGCCGCATTGCACGTGTGATCCGCCCGACTGTGAGCACGCCAACTTCCTGAGCTTCGCGCAAGCTTGAGCATCCTCGACATTCGCGTTCTCGGTGATCCGATTCTCCGCAAGGAAACGGTCCCGGTCGCTGACATCACCGATGACATCCGAAAGCTGATTGCCGACATGTTCGAAACCATGTACGCATCAGAAGGCATCGGTCTCGCCGCTCCGCAGGTCGGGCGCACCGAACGAATCGCAGTTGTCGATGTCGACGAACAGCGTTTCGTACTCATCAATCCGGAAGTGGTGGAGCGATCCAGCGGTACCGACAAGTCAGAGGAAGGTTGTCTCTCGATCCCGAACATCTACGGAGACATCACGCGTCCGTTTACGGTTACGGTTCGCGCATTGAATGAAAATGGCGAGGTTGGCGAGATCACCGCATCAGACCTGCTCGGCCGCTGTCTGCAGCATGAGATCGACCATCTCGATGGAAAGCTGTTCATCGATTATCTGAGCGTGCTCAAGCGCAGGTCCGCACTCAACAAGTGGGACGGCGAGAAAGCGGACTATCCAAATTTCATCCGTAAGGTGATCCCGGGCGCGAAAATTGGTCGGGCATCGGGAAGCCGGAGCCGGACCGAGCATCCCGAAGAAGAGATGTAAGTGCGGATACTCTTCTGGGGGACTCCCGAATTCGCGTGCGTTCCCCTTAGAGCCCTCATCGGCGAAGGGTATGAAGTTGCCGGCGTAGTCACTCAGCCCGACAAACCGCAGGGTAGAAGTCGCGAGCTCGTCGCGCCGCCGGTGAAACAGATTGCGCTCGAAGAAAACATCCCAGTGTTTCAGCCCGCGACGCCAAGGGATGCTGAGTTCATGGAAATGCTGCGCGTGATGGCCCCGGACATTTCCGTGGTTGTTGCATACGGGCACATCCTTCCGGACGATGTCATCAATGTCCCGTCGATGGGAACGCTGAACATTCACGCTTCCCTCCTCCCCGCACTTCGTGGCGCCGCTCCCATTCAGGCCGCAATAAGGGACGGCATGGACGAGACCGGCGTGACGATAATGCGCATGGTGCGGGAGCTCGACGCCGGACCCGTAATACATCAGGCTCGCACTCCCATCGTGGACAATGAGACTTACGGAGAGCTCCAGGTGCGTCTCGCCGAGCTGGGGGCGATTGCGCTGATCGAGGCATTGACTCTTTTGTCGGTGGGTGCTGCGCAGGAAGTTCCGCAGGACGATGCACGCGCGACATTTGCCCCAAAAATCACGCGCGAAATGGCGCAGATTGAATGGACGAAGAGCGCCAGTGAAGTGGCACGACTGATTCGCGGGTATGACCCCAAACCATCGGCGTACACCACGCTCGCTGGCGCAGATGTAAAACTTTTTGGCGCATCAACTGTCGCAAACTCTTCCGACGCTGCGCCCGGCACAGTCTTGCTTACATCGGACAGCTTGATCGTCGCATGTGGCGTTGGAGCGGTCTCGATCACGGAGGTACAACCTTCCGGAAAAAAGCGCATGCGGGCGAGTGACTGGTCACGCGGGCGCGGGATACGTGAAGGTGACCGCTTCGGCGCTTAGCACACTTCCTGTACTTCACGCCGTTACCGACGGCGCTGTTGTGTGCAAACCTGACTTCGTTGCAATCGCGGGACGCGCGATGACCGAGATAAAGTCGCGGCTGGCCATTCACCTGCGAGCCCCGATGCTGCCCGGGAAAATGTTTTACGATCTCGCGGAACAACTGGCAGACCTTCAGCGCGATTTCGGATCGTGGCTGATAGTGAACGACAGAGTGGACATCGCAGCAGCAGTTGGCGCACGTGGTGTGCAGCTCACTTCACGCTCGCTTTCGGTTGCAGATGCTAGAAAGGTGGCTGGCGACATTCCCGTTGGGGCGAGCGTTCATTCGCTCGACGATGCGATTGCGGCATATGAGGCAGGTGCAAGCTGGTGCGTCGCCGGAAATGTCTTTCCAACGACGACGCATCCGGGAACTCCGGGAAAACGCGTCGAATTCATATCGCTGCTTGCAAGCGCGGTCCCAATTCCTATCATCGCCATTGGTGGCGTCAAACCGGAGCATGTTCCCGATCTGCTCGACGCGGGCGCATACGGGATTGCGACTATCAGGGGCAGCGGCTGGCATGATGAAAAAGCCGTCCTCAGGGACGAGCCAATGCGAACGGTACTTCATGCCAATCGTCATAGTGCGGGAACAGTGATGGTAGGCCGAGCCAGGAGCAGTCCGGCGACCCCGCTCAGTAACTATATTTGGGAGTATGACGCCCACCGCTCCAGCACTCAGCGCGACCGTACTGACGGTCAACGGAACCCGCAGGGAAGTTCCGGCTGATACCACGCTTTCGGGGCTTCTGCAGTCGCTTGGTCTGGACCCGAGAATGGTTGTAGTTGAGTACAATCGAAACATCCTTCGGGATCGCGACTCGTTCTCCGCAATTACGATGGAGCCCGGTGACGTCCTGGAGATCGTTCAATTTGTTGGCGGTGGCTGAGTGACCGCCACTGCTCCTACGAGCGACACTGCTCGCGAGCTCGCACCACTTGTCATTGCTGACCGGACGTTCCGGTCGCGCCTGATGGTTGGAACGGGCAAGTACAAAAGCAATGAAGAGATGGTGCAGTCCATCGAAGCTTCGGGGGCTGAAGTCGTCACCGTAGCGGTGCGTCGTGTCGATCTCGACCGCGCGCATGAAGAAGGCGTGCTCTTTCATCTCGATCCACAGAATTACTTTCTTCTCGCCAACACTGCGGGCTGCTACAACGCGGAAGATGCGATTCGGTATGCGCGACTGGCACGGGCCGCAGGGTTCAACGAATGGGTGAAACTCGAAGTCATTGGCGACCAGGAAACGCTGCTCCCTGACACTGAAGGTCTTCTTGAAGCTACGCGCGTTCTCGCAGCTGAAGGCTTCAAGGTCATGGCCTATACGAACGACGATCTGATCACGGCGCTTCGCCTCGAAGAAGCAGGGGCTGTCGCGGTGATGCCACTCGCCTCGCCCATCGGGAGCGGGCTGGGAATGCTTAACCCATATGCCATCCGTACAATCAAGCGGCGACTGAAGGTCCCGGTGATTGTAGACGCAGGCGTCGGTACTGCATCCGATGCATGCATCGTGATGGAACAGGGTGTGGACGGGATTCTCATGAATACCGGAATCGCCGCAGCTCAGGATCCAGTCGCAATGGCGATTGCAATGCGCAAAGCGGTGGACGCAGGCCGGCTGGCGTATCTCGCCGGCAGAATGCCGCGTCGCGAAGTTGCGGTTCCATCGTCTCCGACAAGCGGGATGCTCAGCTAGTGGCAATCACCTCGTCACTCGCAATTACGCCGTCGCGTTCAGCCGCTGCGAAAATCTTCGCCGATCTTCGCTCCGGTGAGCTCCTCGACAGCGCACTCGATCGCCATGCGGACGATCTTGACGCGCGCGACAAGCGATGGGTTCGCGAGCTTCTCTACGGAACTTTGCGCCAGCGCGGCTGGCTCGATGCGCTGCTCGAGTCGCGTGTGCGTGGCGGCCTGTCACGACTGGATGACGACGTCACCGACCTGCTGCGGCTCGGGATGTACCAGCTGCTCTTCATGCGCAGCGTACCACCATATGCGGCAATCGCCCAGACTGTCGAGCTCGCCAAGCGACGCCACGGTATTGGTGCAAGCAAACTGGTGAACGCAGTACTGCGCCGACTCGATCGTGAATCAGTCGGCATTCTGGATACCACGCCTGAATCCCTCGGCGCGCGCGATCCCGTAGACGCACTGTCCATTCGCTATTCGCATCCGCGCTGGCTGGTGGCCCGCTGGGTCGGCCGCTGGGGAGCAGAAGCAACCCTTACTCTGCTCGAGCGCAACAACACCGAAGCCCCGCTTACAGTGCGGCCGTACGGAATTGTGCGTGAACAGCTCGAAGCCACACTAGACGCCGCAGGTATCGAGACGGAAGAAGTTTCCCTTGTTCCCGACAGCCTCATTCTTCGCGGCGCTGGATCGATCACTGAAGTAGGGTCATTCAAACAGGGCCTCTTCTTCGTACAGGACCCCGCTGCGACGCTCGTCACACAGTACGCAGCAATTCCGGCCGGTGCGCTGGTCGCTGACCTGTGTGCCGCTCCAGGCGGGAAAGCTCTCGAGCTGTCACGCACTGCAGGCCATGTAATCGCATCCGACCGTTCCTTTTCACGAATGAGTCTCGTGACGTCGAACATCGGCCGCCTCGACGTCGGCAATATTTCCATCGCGATCGCAGATGCGCGGCGCCCCGCAATCAAGTCGGTCGATGCAGTTCTGATCGACGTTCCGTGCACAGGCACCGGGACATTTCGCCGTCACCCGGACGCACGCTGGCGTCTTCGCATTTCCGACATCGCGGTGATGTCTGCGCTGCAGCGGGTTATTCTCGCATCCGCAGCGACAATTGTGCGTCCGGGAGGGTTGCTGATCTATAGCACCTGCTCGCTCGAGCCAGAGGAGAACGACGCACAGATCGAGAATTTCCTGAGCGCGAACCCTGGCTGGTCACTCGAGCCGCCGCCCGCAGGAGCAGTTCCGGCTTCGGTACTCGACGCCGGAAGGCTTCGTGTTCTTCCGCATGTTCACGGTGTGGACGGCGCGTTTGCCGCCCGCCTGCGCAGGAACGAGTAAGTGCAGCTGCGCGCCTGGTCGCGTCGTGCGATTCCCTATCTGGTTGTCGGTGTCGGCGGATTTCTGCTCGCTTACGCTTTCATCTTTCTCTTTGCATTCCGCACCGACGTTATACCCGACGACGCGATTGTCCCCGACGTAGTTGGTCAGCTGTATGAAGATGCAGCCGGACAAATTGAAAAAGCAGGCTTCTTCGCTCAGCAGGGAGAGCAGCGCATCAGCAAGACTGCCCCGAAGGGCGCGGTGCTTCAGCAAAATCCTCCGGGTGGAAGCCGCCAGAAGAAAGGCACCGATATTGTCCTGGCAATCAGTCTCGGCAAAAAAGAGGGAGTCGTTCCGCAAATCATTGGACTGACTCCGCAGCAGGCGCGCGTGGCCGTTGAAAATGCCGGATTCCAGATGGGAAGAACCGTGGAGCTTGCGAGCGACTATCCGCGTGGCACCGTGTATCAGGTGGAGCCACCGCCAGGCACACAGGTAGACTTGCCCGCAGAAGTGAACTTCACCGTAAGTGCGGGCCCAGCCACCGTTCAGGTGCCAGATCTTGTAGGACGCACTGTCCCCGATGCGCGCGGCGCACTCGAACAGATCGGATTGCGCCTCGGTTCTATCGGCCGTGATACCAGCTCGGTGCAGATCGAAAATTCAGTTCTGCGTCAGAGCCCACAGGCTGGTGCGACCGTGTCCGCGGGCGCGACTATCGGCATAGTGGTGTCGCGGTTCCCACCACCAGCCCGAATTCCAGGCCTGCAGCCGTTGGACAGCCTTACAGTCGCGCGAAGAATTCACCGACCATGAAGGCCCGAATTGCTCCATCCATTCTGAGCGCCGATTTCGGAAAGCTCGCCGAAGAAGTTGCTATGTGCGAATCCGGCGGAGCTGATCTCATTCACATCGATGTGATGGATGGACGATTTGTTCCCAACCTCACGTTCGGCGAAAAAGTCATTCGCACCGTTCGCGCAGCGACGAAACTGCCGCTCGATGTACACCTGATGGTTGTTGAGCCTGCGTCGTATTTCGAAAGTTTCGCCGGTGCTGGTGCAAATGGACTGACTTTTCACGCGGAAGCTGAAGCACATGTGCACCGCCAGCTTGCGCGCATACGCGAGCTTGGATGCAGGGCCGGCCTTGCACTCAATCCCGCCACTCCTGTTTCGGCTGCGGCTGATGTCGCTGCCGATCTCGACCTGCTTTTGATCATGACAGTGAATCCCGGATTTGGCGGACAGAAGTTCATCCAGCACTCCGTCGAGAAAGTGCGCTACGCGCGAAGGCTGCTGAAGGAGTCCAGTTCGATGGCCGCTCTTGAAGTTGACGGCGGAATCGACCGGGATACAATCACATCGGTCTGGAAAGCTGGAGCTGATACCTTCGTTGCCGGTAATGCAATCTTTTCCGCGGCAGATCCCAAGGCGGAGATCAGCGAGCTGCGTACGCGCTGCTCCTCGTACGCGTGACAGCACGCGGCAGGTATGCGCTCATTGGAGGCGCGGTCGCTCTCGTAATTGGTTTGCTGTTCGCCGGCACGTCACTGCTCAGCAATCAGCTCTTCATGGTGGAGCCTGGCAGCAAGGCTCCGAATTTCGAGGCAGTTACGCTCGACACTCCGGGTCGAGTGAAATCACTGGACGAGTATCGCGGTCAGGTCGTCCTGCTCAACATCTGGGCAACATGGTGCGAGCCCTGTCGCGTCGAGATGCCGAGCATCGAGCAGCTCCACAAGGCGCTCGGTCCGAAAGGACTTAAAGTCATTGCCATCAGCGTAGACGAGCCGGGATTCGAACCTCAGATTCGCGATTTCGTGAAGCAGTATGGACTCACTTTCCAGATTCTGCACGATCCCGATACCGCGGGAATTCGAAAGCGTTATCAGGTCACAGGATATCCTGAGACATTCGTTATCGGCAGGGATGGGCTTATTCGCCGGAAACTGATTGGCGCCGCCGACTGGAACTCGAAGGGAAATCGCGCGCTCATCGAACATCTTCTCTCTGAATCGGGAGAGTAGATGGCCCTGATCCTTGGAATCGAGAGCTCCTGCGACGAAACTTCCGCGTCCGTTCTCGAGGGAAGCGGCGATGACGTTTCGCAGAAGTCGCTGGTGATCCTGTCTCAGGACGTTCACAGAATCTTTGGCGGGATCGTGCCGGAGCTGGCATCGCGAGCACATGTCACCAGCATCGTTCCGGTCGTCGATCGTGCGCTCGCGGACGCGGGGTGCAAGCTCGGTGACCTCGATGCAGTTGCGGTTACATATGCGCCCGGACTTATTGGCGCCCTCCTGGTCGGAGTGTGCTACGGAAAAGCACTCGCATATGGACTGGGAAAGCCGCTGGTCCCGGTTCATCACATGGAGGGACACATCTTCGCCTCAGCACTGGAGCACAAGGACGCGGTCCCGCCATTCACTGCACTACTTGTATCAGGCGGCCACACTTTGCTGCTCGATGTGCCCGAATGGGGATCATATCGCCTGCTCGGTGCGACACGGGATGACGCAGCTGGAGAAGCTTTTGACAAGGTGGCCAAGCTGCTCGGCCTTCCATACCCGGGCGGAAGACCGGTCGAAGAGCTCGCCCGAAAAGGAGATCCTTCACGCTTCCGATTTTCCCGGCCCATGCTCCGCCGTACATCCGTAGTCGGCGACGCAGATCACTATGCATTTTCATTCAGCGGTCTGAAGACTGCCGCACTGAATGCCGTAAAAGCGTCTACTGACCTCGAAGCCGATGCGCCGCATATTGCGCGCGCATTCCAGGACTCGATTATCGAGACACTGGCCGAAAAGCTTTTCAGGGCGGCCAAACAGTTCGGCCGCGAGCGTGTAATCCTTGGCGGAGGAGTTGCGTGCAACCGAACCCTGGTCGCCGCAGCACGCGAAAAACTCGAGCCACTTGGCATATCTGTATTCGCTCCCTCGCCGCGCCTGGCTACTGATAACGCAGCGATGATTGCCCGTGCCGGTGTTTTTAGGCTCGAAAAGGGTGACCTTGCAGAGCTAGATTTGAACGCGTTTGCTTCGATGCCTCTTCCCGGCCTGATAGCCGCCTAATCCAAAACGATGACACACATCTTTGCGTCGGTGGTACACCATCCGCTGTCCTACTCATTCGGCCCGCTGCAGTTCACTGGTTTTGGACTCGCAATGCTGCTCTGCTTCGTGGTCGCGCAGATTCTCGCACAGCGCGAAATGGAGCGCCGCGGACATGATGCGACCCCGATGGCGGACCTGGTCCTTGCCGCGGTTATCGGTGGACTGCTCGGCGCGAAAGTGTACTACGCGATCCTTACGCAGGACCTGTCGTCGCTTACAAGTCGCGCCGGGTTTGTTTTCTGGGGCGGGCTGATCGGCGGAATCATCGCGACTGCAATCGTCATGTGGAAGAAGAGACTCAGCTTTGCCCGCATCAGCGATGTATCCGCGATTGCACTCGCTGCTGCATATTCGGTGGGACGCACCGGATGCTGGGCTGTTGGTGATGACTACGGCCGTCCGTGGAGCTCGGCGCTCGCTGTCAAGTTTCCAGAAGGCGCGCCGCCGTCCACCGCCGAGAATATGTCGCAGCTATTCGGGATAACCCTGCCTGCGGGAACTCCACCGAAGGAAGTCATCGCAGTTCATCCAACGCAGATTTATGAGACGGGCCTGGGCTTCGTGATGTTCCTGATTCTTTGGAAGTACAGGGACCACAAGCACGCAGAGGGCTGGCTGTTTGGACTCTACTGCGTACTGGCTGGAGTCGAGCGATTCATCATCGAGTTCTTCCGCGCAAAAGACGATCATCTCATGGCGGGCGGGCTGACAATCGCCCAGGTTATTGCGCTTCTGTTTGCTATCGGTGGCGTTGCGTGGATGTACTCACGCCGCAACGTTAGAGCCGGAGCTCCCGGGATCTACGCGACTGCCTGACCAGGTCTTGACCAGCGCAAAGACAAAGAGAACGATCAACAGGGTCTGACCGGCAAGGGTCTCCACGCTCGGGAATATTCCGAGCGATGGGATGTGGGGGAAGTTCGGAATCATGGTGATGGGTATCACATTGCCTTCCTGCAGCTCGCTGATTCCCTTCCCCATAAAGACGAACGCCATGAAGTAGAGCAGCACGCTCGTGGCTGTGAAGAATGGCCGCATCGGAATACGAACTCCAAAGCGATAGAAAAGCGTGAAGATCACCGCGAGCAGCGCAAACCCTGCAACAATTCCCAGAGTCAGTGGAAGCGCAACATTCCCTTCATTGAAAAGCGCCTGGTAGAAGAGAGCCGTTTCGGCTCCTTCGCGATAAACGGCAAGGAATGAAACGAGCGCGAGCGCTTTTCCACCGCCCTCCTCGAGCGAGCGATTCACTTTCTCGCGAATGAACTGCTGCCACTTCGCCGCCTCGACTTTCGAAATCAGCCAGTAGCTGACAGAAAAGAGAACCACTACGGCGATAAGCATTGTCACACCCTCGACGATCTCACGGCTTCCCGGCATGTACTGAAACACGCTCTTCAAAAGAAAAGCAGTCGCAAAACTCGCCAGAAGTCCCAGAATCGCTCCAACCCAGATGGACTTCAAACGCTCGCGATGGCCAGTCTTGATCAGAAACGCGACCACAGCTCCAATCACAAGGATTGCCTCGAAGCCCTCGCGGACGATGATGAGCAGTGACTGAAAAAACGATCCCCATCCGCCAGACTGCTTGCGGGCCAGATCAACCATTTCCGGCAGACGTTCTTCGATCGAAGTCAGTGCAGCACGTGCGCCCGGCATGTCGTTTCTGCGGACGGCGCCTTTGAAATCTGCGAAGTAGCGTTCCATCGTCGTGACCAACGCCGGCTTCTTCGCGCGGACCGGAGTCTCGAGCGGCTCGAATGCTATGTAGGCATCAAATGCGCGATCACCCGCTTCCGCACCCTTACCTGCGATTGCGAACTGCATCGCACTGTCGAGAAGCGACTTGACCATATGTGCAGCAGAATCAGCTGCAACTGCAGTAGCATCTACCACGGCGGCAGGGAGCTGCATGGTCTCGCCCCGTAAGGCGTACACGTAATTCACCACGTCCCACCGCTGCTGGGCAGTAAGCGATTCACTGAATGCCGGCATCGGCGTTCCATGAATGCCAATCGACACTACGTTGAACGCGAGTGCGGCAGTCATATCAGGCAATGAATCCCGGCTTCCAATCGCGGGCGGCCTCATCGTAAGCGCCGCGGCGGCTGTTCCATTCCCAGTCCCGCGATCACCGTGACATGACGCGCAGTTTGCGGAATAGAGCTTGTGACCTGCGGCAGAATCGAGTGGGGCCGTCGGGAGATCGATCGCGCCTGACCTGCCAAGCGATGCAGCGAACCGGGAATAGATGGTGCGAACTTCTGCAACAGGGCGCTTTGCAGCGACTGCCTGTGTCAAAGTGTCGAGAACAGCACGAGTGGTAACTGCGCTGTAACTCCGCAGGGTCTTGGCTACTTCGCTCGCGTCCCGGAGAAAATCGGTCGTCTCAGCGTATTCTGCCGGTGCGACGAGCTTTCCACTATCGTCGAATGCCTTGCCATACTCCTCGACGGCAACGCTGACGATACTGGAAAGACGCTTAGCGGGATTTGCTTGAGCGGAAAGAGCTGTCGCACCGGTCACCAGAACGGCAAGCGCGCGCCAGATTGAAGGTCCGAATTTCATTGCCGAGTAAATCTATCAGGAATGCAGGTCTGGGCAATGCAAGTTGGCCCGGACTCACGGGTTAGGCCTAGCAGCTATCCGCTGAGTACTTGTATTCGCCCCTAAGCTCGCGCTCCGAGAGAGCAGCCCGTTTTCCCGTTCGTTCCTCGTACTGTTTGACGAAATAGGGCAGCCGCTTCGCACTGAACTCCGCGCGATCGATCCCGATTGCAGTGATGGCAGCTTCGATCTCGTCCGGCTCCCCTTCAACCTCCACCAGATCGTCCATTTGCGGGTAGCGTTCAAACCGAACAATCGCCTTCCCAACCTCGTACTGAGCAATCCATCGACCGATCTCGGCGATCACGACATAGCCCAGATTCGCGAGAATCGTCTTGAAGGTTTCCGCGTTCCCCACCTGGCTCGACAGCTCCTCGCGAACCTTGTAGCCGTCTTCATAGGTAGTCTTGCCTTTCCAGTCCAGGAAAGCGTGAGTCGTACCCGTGCCACCATATACACGCAGACGCAGAACTTCGTCCTTTGCTGACAGATCCCGATCTGCGTTATCGTATCGAAGATCTTCGAGCGACCCTTCGTAAAGCAACCGACCGCCAGCCA
>JANLYJ010000126.1:0-5207 GCA_031365555.1 Gemmatimonadaceae bacterium
GACCGTTGAACAGATCTGAAATGTCGGCGCTCAATTCAGGACGCGCAGAAAAAAGACTGAGATCGGTGTACTGCCGGCCGGAGCGCGAGTTGTAATTGCCTGTGCCGACGTGGACATAGCTGTGGAGCTTTCCATTTTCGCGCCGGACAACCAGTGCAACCTTTGCGTGATTTTTGAGTCCCACCATTCCATAAACGACGTTTGCGCCTGCAGCTTCCAGCGCCTTGGCCCAAGTGACATTCTGGTCTTCGTCGAAGCGCGCCTTGAGCTCCACGAATGCGACGACCCGTTTGCCCGCTTTCGTGGCATCGAGCAATGCATCAACGATCCCGGATGGAGAGCCAACACGGTACAGGGTGATCTTGATGACTGTTACAGAAGGATCGTCGGCCGCCTCGCGAATGAATCTCACAACAGACGCATCGAACGATTGAAAGGGATGATGCAGCAGCAAGTCTCCCTTCCGGATCAGCTCGATCATCGAGGTACCGGCAGGAATTGGATCGATGAATTCCGGTGCAGGAAAGCTTAGAGCCGGCGACTGCGGAATCGACAGCTCCATCAGGCAGCGCAAATCGAGAAGGCCGTCCACCTCCTGTGTTTCAACAGGACTAACGAGTAATTCACCCGCTCCGCTATCACGGCGCATACTCTCGAGCAGCAGCTCGCGAACGAACGACGGCATCCCGCGCTCGACCTCCAGCCTTATTGCAGGGTTGGCATACCGGTTCACCGTTGCTGAAGCCACAGCTTCAAGCAGATCGTCGGTTGAGGCTTCATCCAGATTCAGCTCACCGCCGCGCGTTACGCGGAATACATAAGCGTCGCTCACGGTCGCGTCCCTATAAACCATGTCGAGGTTTCCACGGACAACTTCCTCGACCGGGATTACATCGCACACGGTGCCGGGAACCTTGAGGAACCGGCCCATCGAGCAGGGAAGTTCCAGCTGAGCGAGGTGGGGTCGGTCTTCGCTGCTCGCTCGGAAAACAACGGCGAGTGAGAGCGACATGTGGGCGAGATGCGGCAGGGGATGCCCCGGACTCAGCGTCATTGCAAGCGGAGTCAGCTCGGGCTTGAGGTCGTCCTCGCATTCTGTGCGCAGCGTTCTCTTCTGTTCCTCATCCAGGTCCGACCAGGTGCAGATCCGTATGCCGGCCTGGGCCAGCTCCGCTGAACACGCCCTGTAGCACGCGCCTGTACGCTGCACGATATCGCCAACCACTTCCACAATGCGAATCATCTGCTCGATCTTGTCGAGGCCGTCATCGGCATGCTCATCGAGCTGCACGGGAATTCTCGACTTCAGTGCGGCCACGCGCACCATGTAGAACTCGTCGAGATTCGCACTCACAATCGCCAGGAAACGCAGACGTTCCAGCAGAGGAACGTTCGGATCCTCGGCGAGTGCCAGCACACGTTTTTGAAACTCGAGGAGGCTAAGCTCAGGATTCAGGAAGGGACCTGGATCCCAGTCTTCACCTTGTCGAATGGGTATGAAGCTGTGCGGCTCGTCCAGCGACATCTCGGTCGAGCGCGTCCATCGGAGCATCAGCTCCGTCCATGCGCGCGTCTTCACAGCTTAACGATTCGGGGCGTCCGACTTGTCGCGCGGAAGACAGCTTTCGATAATCTGCGACTCAAACGCGCCGCGGTCATTGATGGTCTTGTAAAACTCGTCGAAATATTCGAGTGCGGAATCTTTGAGGCGCGGAAGAATCATCTTCCCGATGCGATCCTCGTAGAGAGCGTAGATGTCGGCCTTCTTCGCGTTGAACTGTGCGACCGCCTTCGCATAGCTGGCTGGATCGACACAATAACCGCGGTAGCGCCGAGTTCTTACGTTGTCGAGACGGAGCTTCGGCTCCGGCGTTGCATACGTGGTGTTTATCGCACCGGAAAAATCGAAGTCGTACGCGATAGGCCTCACCAGGCCATCGTGGCGGGCGAGCAGCTCCGCGTTGTGCAGCGAAGAGATCGAGAAATCCGTGTTCCCGATCATGTACTCAAAAAGTCCAAATAGCGCGATCGCGTCGTCATCCAAGTCATCCGCACGGGCGCCCTTGTCCTTGAGCATGTTGCCGCCCAGCCGGTTCGCGAGTGCTTCAGGCTCTTCTTCGATGAAGGCGAACCGCTTTGCCTCGAGCTTGCCTGACGCACTGTCCACATATGAAAGGCGAATCAGCCGCACCCGGTGACTGTCAGGCGTGAGCGTCTGATAAACCCGGTAAAGCTGGAATTCCTGAATTACATACTGCTCGTGCAGCTGGGTATCCCGGCAAAATGTCACGAGCTTCGGCTTATCCAACCCCTGAAATTCGGTGCCCTTCACGGCCGTCTTCGCGAAGTTCATGCGAATCGGGGGAAATTCACATTTCTTCAGCCGCCAAATTCCGCGCGTTTTTAGCTTCAGTGGAATCGTTGCTTGTTTCCCGTCCTCGCCAATCCAAGTGAGCGTCGCGTTCCTCCAGGGAACCGAGTCGGCCTTGTCACGCTGCAGCTGTCTCAGGTTGACAGTGAGGGTCATGTCGATCGGCGCGCTGCTTTCGAAAAAGGTAACCTGCTTCGGTATCTTGGCCTTGGTTGAGTCCTGCGCGGCGGCAGGGAGCGACGACAGAGAGCCAATTGCAAGAGCCAGCATCACAATGCGCTTTTTCACTATTTGACCTCCACGCTTACCAGCCACTCTGATGCAGCGGCACGAATGAGAGCTTCGAGTTCTTCCGATGTTCCGTTCTTCCTGAGTTTAACAGCATACTCCAGCACGCCGCCCTCGTCGTCCAGGGATACTTCGTCCACGTCGAGCTTCCAACGCTTTACATGCGATGTCAGGCGCGGCTCCACAACTTCGCGCAACGCGAGTGAGTCTGTCGTTACAATACGCAGAGTAAGCGAGCCCGAGTCATTTAACGGCGAGTCGGAGTCATTCGCACGCTTCCATGCGCGCTCGGCGACTCCTTCCAGCTGCTCGCGCGTCATGTTGCGAAACACTTCGTTGTCCAGCTGCGCCACAAAGGTTCCGGTGCGTGCCATCTCCTTTGCCTGCTTCAGCCGACGCTCGGCGATACTTCCATCCAGCGCAACTGGCGCATGTCCGAAATCAGTAGCCCACAAAACGAGCATCGTGGCATTGAAAAGAATCGAGATAACAGCGGCGACTGGAATGTTCACCGCTGCAGCCAATCCCACTGCTGTTGCGAGGAATACGTACACAGCATCCTTGCTGTCATCCAGCGTGTTCCGAAAACGGACTGCGGCCACGATTCCAGCCAGACTGAATGCGAGTGCCAGGCTGTACTTGACCATGACGACGATTCCGGCGACAACGAGCGGCAGAATGATGAGCAGTTGGACGACTGACTGCTGGTAACCGCGCTTTGCGCGAGTCAGCAGATACACCCAGGCGACCGGAATTGAAAGCAGGATCGAAGCGGCCATGGATGCGGCAACCGCAACGGCAAGTCGGGACTCGTCGAGAGTCTGGGCTGTGCCTTGTGGAGTTACACTGCTGTGAGGCGCAAGTCCAAACAGAGCTTCGAATGCTCCGCTCTCCGACGAAGGAAGTGCGGGGATTTTTTTGAGAAGAATCCATCCTGCGGTAAGCAGAACGGCATAGTACAAGACAACCCGGACCAGTACGCGCGATCCGGAGTCTGTCGTCGATCGGCTTCTTTCTGCTTCCATTCGTGCCCTCCCGGACGCCCGAATATTGTCCTTCCCGTCCATTCCCGCCATACGTTGCCTTCACCTTCCCTGGGTGTACTTTCCATCAATGCACAAAAAACTCTGCGCCCTTACGGCGGTGGCCTTGCTTGCCGCCTGCGCCTCCTCGAACAACACGGCCCAGTCGTCCAGCTCCGCCGCGCCCCGTCCGACTCTGGTCGTCCTCATTACTATCGATCAGTTCCGCGGCGATTACATCCAGCGGTTCCGGCCTCAGCTCACCGGCGGAATTGCGCGGCTCGCGAACGGCGGCGCATGGTTTACAAACGCGCATCACGATCACGGAATAACTGAAACGGCGCCTGGACATGCGTCGCTGCTCTCGGGACGGTTTCCACGGTCTACCGGGATTGCGAACAATCGTGCAGGTGTCCAGGATCTCGGCTACGCTCTCATCGATGCATTACCCACTGACACGGGTGCATCGCCAGAGCGGTTTCGCGGGACTGAGCTTTTCGACTGGATGAGCGCGATGTACAACAAGTCTCGCGCGCTGTCCATTTCAACAAAGGATCGCGCGGCGATTCTGCCCATTGGCCGCGCAAAGCAAAACGTTTTCTGGTACTCGGTAAACGGAAATTTTACGACCAGCACATACTATCGCTCCAAGCTTCCCGATTGGATAAATCAATTCAACGTACGTGATCTTCCTCGGCGCACAGCGGGGAAAAGCTGGACGCTCCTTTTGCCTGAATCTGGTTATCCCGAACCCGACAGCGTTCCGGCGGAAGCTTTAGGCACCGACTTCGTTTTTCCGCATGTGATTCCATCCGACAGTGCATCGGCGGCGAGTATCATGCGCCGCACTCCTTTCATGGACGAGATCACGCTGGCAGCTGCGCTCGCCGGCGTGAACGCGCTTCGAATTGGTGAGGGGCCGCATCCTGACTTATTGGCAGTTTCACTTTCAGCTACCGATCTCATAGGCCATCGCTATGGACCGGATTCGCGCGAAATACACGATCAACTGCTTCGTGTCGACCGGGCCATCGGCGTCTTTCTGGACTCGCTTTATAAGGTACGAGACTCGTCGCGCGTTGTAATTGTCATAAGCGGAGATCACGGAGTTGCCTCGCTTCCGGAGCTCAATGTCGAGCACTCTGTCCCACCATCGGAGCGCGTGTCCATTGCGGGCGTTGCAAATGCCGCGCGACAGACCCTTATCGAATCGGGCGTCGACATTGATGCTCTCATTTTTGACGGACTTACCGTCACAGCAGATCGCGCCAAGTTCCGGCGAGCGCGTATAAGTGCTGATGCAATGCTCGCAAAAGTGGCGGCTGACTTTCGTGCTCTTCCCGGCGTCGCTCGTGTCGACAGATTCGACGACCTGCTCAAAGGCGACACAATTAATGACCCGATCGCCCGTCGCTGGACACACCAGTTCCGCCCAGGGGAAATTGATCTAGCTGTGACGCTTACTCGAATGAGCATCGCCACTTTTTCTAATGCCGCCACCCACGGATCACCGTACGACTACGACA
>JANLYJ010000243.1:0-13724 GCA_031365555.1 Gemmatimonadaceae bacterium
GCGGTCTCCTCATCAGGGCAGGGCTGTGGTGCGGTCTTCTTGGTCGCCGTCGTCGCGCCGGTCGTCGTGGACGTGCTCACTGTCTCGGTGCACTTCCCGTAAAGGGCCACGTCCTTGGGCTGGACCGTGAGCAGCTCGCGACTTATTGCGGGGATGCAACGCTTCTGGGGGTCCATCCAGAACACGCTCTTCCCGGCGTGGATTTCTGCACCGGCTCGTTGGGTCATGGGCTGTCTATGGCTGCCGGATGCGCACTCGGCGCGAGACTTCAGGGATCGAAGCGCCGCGCTTTTGTTCTGCTCAGCGACGCGGAATGCAATGAAGGGTCCGTCTGGGAAGCCGTGATGTTTGCCGCCCACCATCGTCTCTCGAATCTTGTTGCAATCGTAGACGTGAATGGCCAGCAGGCTTTCGGATACACTAAAGATGTGCTCAACCTGGATCCGATGGCCGATAAGTGGAAGGCATTTGGATGGGATGTCGTCGAAGTGGATGGCCACGATTGCGCGGCGATCGCAAGCGCTGCGAACGCACCGCACAAGTCTGCACCTCGCGTTCTCCTTGCCGACACGACATTCGGCAAGGGCGTGTCGTACATGCACGGCGAAATTAAGTGGCACTATTGGCCGATGTCCGACGATGAGTACGCGATTGCACTCGAGCAAACGGTAACAGACGTTGCGTGACACTTTCATAAAGACTCTCACCGAGCTGGCCGCAGCCGATGAAAGAATTCTGCTGCTGACGGCCGACCTCGGCTACACAGTTCTCGAAAAATTCGCGGACCGTAATCCGAAACAGTTCTTCAATGTTGGCGTTGCCGAGCAGAACATGCTGGGGCTCGCTACAGGTTTGGCGGAATCCGGTTTCATTCCGTTCGTGTATTCGATCGCAACCTTTGCGACTCTTCGCACATATGAATTCATCCGAAATGGTCCGGTTTTACATCATCTTCCCGTTCGTATTGTCGGCGTTGGGGGCGGATTCGAATATGGCAGTGCGGGCCCGACCCACCACGCGCTCGAGGATGTCGGCGTACTGCGGATGCAGCCGGGACTGGAGATCGTCGCTCCGGCCGATTTCCAGCAGGCGGGCAATGCGCTGAAGGCTACATGGAACCATAAGGGTCCCGTGTACTACCGCCTTGGAAAGAACGAGAAGGCACTGGTGCCCGGGCTGAATGGTGAGTTTCGAGCCGGGCGAATAGAGATTGTGCGTGAAGGGACGGATATGGTAATTCTGTCCATGGGTGGGATCACCCCCGAGGCATGCAAAGCCGCGATTCTTCTTGAAGAGGAAGGGATTAGCGCGTGTGTTGCGGTGGTAGCGTCTGTTTCGCCTTCGCCCATGGACGATCTCGTTTCGCTTCTCGAGCGGTTTCAACTAGCTGTCACCCTTGAAGCGCACTACCGCACGGGTGCACTCGGGTCCCTTGTTTCTGAAGTCATTGCCGACAACGGCATCTCGTGCAGAGTGAAGCGGTGCGGAGTCCAGGAACATTCCAACGGCATCAGTGGAACCGAGGGATATCTCAATTCACTGCACGGCATCTCGGGAGCTGCGGTTGCTGATGCGGTGCGCGGGATCATGGCGGGCACCAAGTAGCAATGCCGAAGAAAATATCAGCAATCATCGCGTGTTACCGGGACGCCGAGGCTGTGCCGTTCATGCACTCGCGACTCGTTGCTATGTTCACGAAGCTTGGCGTGGACTATGAAATAATCTTTGTGAACGATGCGAGCCCCGATAATGCGAAAGAAGTTCTCGCTGCGCTTGCGTCGGTGGACAAGCATGTAGTGGTGATCAACCATTCCAGAAACTTCGGATCGCAGAACGCATTCACGAGCGGGATGGCGATTGCTACTGGCGACGCAGTGGTGCTGCTCGATGGGGACCTTCAGGATCCGCCGGAGTTGATCGAGAAGTTTTACGAGAAGTGGATCGAGGGGTACGATGTCGTTTACGGGCAGCGCATCAAGCGGGAAGCATCGCTCTTTCTCCAGTTCGCATACAAATCTTTCTATAGGCTTTTCCGCGCCGCTTCCTACGTGTCCATTCCGCTCGACGCCGGTGACTTTTCGCTAATCGACCGCAAAGTCGTGACTGTGCTGAACAGTCTTCCCGAGAACAACCGGTTCCTGAGAGGATTGCGCGCCTGGGTGGGGTTTCGCCAGACAGGTGTGAGCTATGTGCGGCCCGAGCGGATGTTCGGTGTTACAACGAATTCGATGATGAGAAACCTCGGCTGGGCCAGGAAAGCGATCTTTTCATTCTCGTACGTTCCGCTCGACATCATCACCTGGCTTGCCTTTATCACTGTTACGCTGTCAGTGGTTGGAATCATCCTGCAGGTGGTCCTCAAGCTCTTTTATCCAAACTCCGCACCGAGCGGAATTACGACGCTGATCGTTCTCATTCTTTTCATGGGCGGCGTGCAGCTGCTCTGTTTCAGCATCATCGGTTCGTACCAGGCGCACATGTATGACGAGATCAAGCGGCGGCCCCCGTTCATCGTCGAGAGCATCCTGAATAAGCCTTCCGCTCCGGCCCGCAAGATCGAAAAGGCAGAGATTTGAGCGCAACGGTTAGCGCCGCGCCGTTCCTCGTTCAAACCCGCTGCGCGATCTGCGATACGCTCGACGCGGCCGACGAAATTTATCCAGCCAACTTCGACGTAGACGTTTTCAATCCCGCGGTGTTTTCTGCGAGGCGTCTCCCTGACCGGATTCACTATCGTCTTGTAAAGTGCAAACGCTGCGGTCTCGTTCGGTCAGATCCTGTAGCCGATGACTCAGTCCTCGCAGAGTTGTACGCGAAGAGTGCGTTTACCTACGATGACGAGGTTTCATACCTCCAGCGTACATACGGGCGTTATCTGCGGAAGGCGCGTTCGCTGTTGCGAGGGAGCTCGTCGCGTTTGCTCGAGATCGGATGCGGCAATGGTTTCCTGCTCGAGCAGGCTCTGGTGCAGGGCTTCGACGAAGTGAGTGGCGTCGAGCCGAGCTCCGAAGCGATTAGCAAAGCGGCGGATACGGTGCGGGATCGAATCGTTCCCGATGTGATGCATGCGGGGCTTTTTGAAGCAGGTTCGTTTGACATCGTCTGTCTTTTCCAGGTGTTCGATCACATCTCCGATCCGGGCTCGCTTCTCGAGGAGTGCCGCCGTGTGGTGCGCCCCGGTGGGGTTGTGATGTGCTACAATCACAACGTAACTGCTTTTTCTGCACGGTTGCTCGGCGAGAGAAGTCCCATTGTGGATGTCGAGCATACTTACCTGTATTCGCCGAAGACGATCGCTGCGCTGCTGCTGAAACACGGCTTCGAAGATGTGCGGGTTTGGCGCGCCTGGAACTACTATCCACTTCAGTACCTCGCGCGTCTGCTTCCACTTCCCGCTCCCATGAAAGAAGCGCTCCGGAGCTTCCTGTCGGTTACCCGGGTGGGGAAAGTTCCCCTCTGGGCTCCGCTTGGGAACCTGTGTGCCGTCGCGCGCAGTCCGCAGGCGTGAGCTGTCTCGCTAGATGAAACGCGTCGTCATTACCGGCGGCACTGGATTCGTCGGTGCAAATCTCGTTCGGCATTTGCTCGCGGCCGGTGATGAGGTCCATCTGCTGGTGCGTCCGGGCTACCTGCCCTGGAGAATTCAGGAAATCGCAAAGGACGTCACTCTGCATGAGTGCGTTCTGTCCGACGCATCGTCTGCTGACGCCGTCATTCAGTCTATCCAGCCCGAGACCTGTTTCCATCTCGCCGTGTATGGCGCATACCCATCGCAGCGCGACTGGCATCAGATGGTACGGACGAACATCGAAGGGACGGTAAATCTGCTGGAGGCCTGCTCACGGCGCGGCTGCGAAGCGTTTGTTAATACCGGGTCGTCGTCAGAATACGGCTACAAGGATCACGCGCCGCTGGAAGATGAACTCGTTGAGCCTAACAGCAGCTATGCAGTCACGAAGGTGGCAGCCACCCATTTCACTCGGCTGCACGCGCTTTCATCCTCGATGCGCATTTCCACGCTCAGACTCTACTCGGCGTATGGACCATTCGAGGAGCCTTCGCGGCTCATTCCGACGCTGATTGTCCGGGGACTCGCGGGTGAGCTGCCGCCGCTGGTTGATCCTTCCATAGCTCGCGATTTCGTTCACGTGTCCGACGTCAGTGCGGCCTACGTCGCCGCCGCGAATGAGCCAATGGAAGAGAAGGGGGCGGTGTACAACATCGGGACAGGCACTCAGACGAGCTTGCTCGACATCGTTACACTCGTGCGACGAATCTTCCAGATCGCCGCGGAGCCCCAGTGGAATAGCACGCCCGCGCGGGGCTGGGATTCAAATATCTGGGTTGCCGCACCGGGCAAGGCTCAGAATGCTCTTGGCTGGACGCCAAAGATTGGTCTCGAGCAGGGACTGAAAGAACTGCGGACCTGGCTTGAAGGCGAAGCGACGATGCTCGACCTCTACCGAAAAGCTTCCGTCTAGGTCAGGCGCTGACTTCCCCGCAAACGAGAGTGCGGGAGGCCGTTATCCCGTTCGTCTCAGAAATTCGCAGCACCCGTGTGAATCCCTTTCGCTTCGCCGCTACACAAATAGCCTGGTCAGGTGTCGCCGGGCGAATAAGCGCGTCAGGGTGTTCGTGGTACGCCTCGGTGCCCCCATATGGCGGAAGCGTGCACCCAGCAGGGATTCCTTCCACCAGCGGAAGACCTGAGACCGCAGGCGCCGTCATCGCGGAGAAATAACAGTAGGTCTTGAATGGAAGAATATTCCAGAACACAGCGACGTTGTCATCGATGGCAATGGCTGTCTGTTTTCGCTGTGCCAGCGGCAGTGCGGCAGCGCCGAGAAAAGTGTTAACGACCGCGTATCGCGGTGCACGCTGCAGAACCGAACGAATGAGGCGAGGATCAGTTAGAGGCTGGACCTGCATGCGTCCAAACTCCTTGAAGCCAGCGGATACCTGACCGTGCATCGCACTTTTCACTAACTGCTTTGCGGACCCGCTGATGCCGATGTCCGGAATTGGTCCATTCAACTTCTGAATTTCGCGGCGTGTTCCAAGGTTCTCGCGGAAGAGACGCGCGCTCCAGGACAAGGTCGTCACGAAAGGCGTTACGATGAACGGAATGCAGACGACGAACAGTGCAGTCCGGGATATCGATGCCGTGGGACGGAAGCCCGGCTTCAGATCGCGTGTTCCGCTCTTGAACAGTGCGAAAGCTGACGGCAGTCCGAGCACGAGCGCGAACGACACCCAGCGCTGAAAGTCGGAGAAGTAGTACGAATCACTCCAGAGGTCGAAGAGCATTCCCGGGAGGAGTCCTACCAGCGCAATGACCAGCACTGCTTCGACGTCGAGAAGTTTTCGCGACGCGAGTGCTGATCGCAGGTCAGCAAATGTCCGCACGCCGGTTTCTCTCAGGCGCAGTGCCGTGTAGAGCCAGGTCCAGAAAAGGTGCATGAACGGAAAGAAGGCAAGCGCTTCGGCGGGAATGAAAGTTCGCTCAAAGTGCAGTAGCGAAATTCCGTTGTTTCGCCCGCCACCCAGGACCTTGCTAATGGCGAACACGACGAGTGCAGCAGAAAGAAGAGCGGATGCGATAGCGGGCCGTCGGGTCCACAATTTCATGCGAACGAATATCCAAAGGATCGCGCATGCCAAAAGAAGCATTTCCGAAATCTTTATGAATCCGGTCGCTCCAAGGACAAGGGGAACAAATAATATGAAAAAGGCGAAACCGTTCGCGCCAATCGAACCTCTTTCAGCTGTACCAATGTCCAGCCACGCGCCATAAAGCGTTCCAATTATCAGGAGGCTAACGGGGATGACTGTTGCATAAGATTCGGAAACGATCGGCCCTGCGCTCCAGACGGCCACGGCCTGTAAGGCATCCGGAGGAAGAATTCCTATGCAGGCAGCAGCGAGCATCAGCCAGCCAAACCAGGAATTTTGCAGAGATGGAACAAACCCGTTCTCCATACCCGGTCGGCGGCGCACTTCGTTCGCAACAGTCAGGATTCCGCGAAAAAAGAAGGGTACGATGATCAGGGGAACACCGAGCTGGTAAAATCTGAGAACAGGTATCTCGATCAGATTTGCCAGCTGTACGAAAAGCCATCCGCTGCCGTAGTGATATGCAATCGGTGGGATGCCGTCCATTCCGACCGATGCAACACCGTGCACCTGCACCATGTTCGCGATTGCCGCAAGAAAGATTGTGTCGATGTGCACGGTGCCGCCGTGCAGGATCAGGTTTTCGATGTAGAGTGGATTCAGGTATCCGTTCGCCCATTCGACACCTGCAATCCACAGTGCGAAGAGCAGGGAAGCCGTGATGAAGAGCGCAATCCTGCCGATCGGGCGCCGTCTTACCTGGATCACAACGACAAAAAGTGCGGCCGCAGTAGCGAGGACTCCAAGCAGCAGCATGGGGTTCAACCCAACCTTCAGCGTCAGCCATCCAAGCAGTGCCGTGAGTGTCAGGACAGCGAGGGAGAGAAAACTTTCAGATCGATACCAGGCAATTTCTTCGCGATCTTTATTAAGTGCAGCAAACAGCACAAAGGGGATCACATTTATCCACCAGCTCAGTCCGATCGCGGAGACAATCGGGCGTGCGGGATTGTCAAATCCAATCCGCATGAACCCATAGATGCCACCGAGAAAGAGTGGCAGAAGCGCGCAGAAAAGGGCCGCCGCCGCGCGCGCGTCGAGAGCGCTGTCGGTTGTCCAGGCGAATCTCCTCACTTTAGCGGCCTCGTTTGCGATCTATTAGTCTCGCGTGCACACGAGAACCGTGTAGGCAGCTCCGAAGGTGCGAACCAGCGGAATTTTTTCGAGTACCGGTTCGAGAGCTTTCATTACACGCGCAAACGGTGTGGGACTAAAAATCGGAACGAACCCGGCGAACGTCTGGGACTCCACCTTCCAGCCCCCGGCCCGGCACCACCGTCTCAACGTAGGACTGGTAAACGACTGCTCTTCATGTTCGATGTGGTACGCCGATGTCTTCTCGATGATCTTGAGAATCGGGTTGTTTCCATTCGGTTCCAGCAGAATCAGCGTGCGACAGACGCGCGCGCAGTTTCGGATCGCACTTTCCGGATCTGATACATGGTGCAGGACTCCGCGCATCACCCCGACATCGTACATGGTGCGGGGAAGCGACTCGGGGTCGAGCAGATTGGCCGTGGTGAAGCTGACGTTTGGAAACCGCTTTGAAGCAGCGCTGATCGCCTCATCGGCAGGGTCGAAGCCTGAGATCTCGAGATCGGGGCGCCCCTTTTTTACATCATTCGTATAAACGCCGTCCCCGGACCCGATATCCACCAGGGTACGCGTCCCCGCGGGGATCCGCTCCAGAATCACAGATGTCTGGCGGGCATGTGCGGCAATCGAGGAATAAGGTGCGTTGGTGCTGTAGCGGTAGCCGGCGTTCTCCCTCACATCTGCATTGAACTGACTAACGTTTTTCTTCAAGGTTTCCATGGCGCAAAATATAGCTTTCCCTGCCTTGAAAGTGATTGCGCTACACCCGCATCGGTGCTCTAGGATTCTCCCTTGTGACAATGGAAACCCAGGCAACCGGCGAGCGTGGTGAGAGAGTCGCAGAAATGTGGTTGATCGAGCACGGCTGGCAGATTCTTCAGCGCCGGTTCCGCAGCGGACATAGAGACATCGATCTCATTGCCACGCGCGACGAGCTGGCAGGTCGCGTGGTGGCATTCGTCGAAGTCAAAGCGCGCAAATCCGCCTCTTTTGGCGGTCCGGTCGCCGCCGTGGGCTGGAAGAAGCAACGCGAGTTATGCCGCTCCGCCCAGGTATGGATTGCCCGCTTCGGCCGCCCGGGCGACTGCTACAGATTCGACGTGGTCGGGGTACTCATCACCGGGAATCGAATTCGGGTTAATCAGGTCGAAAATGCGTTTTTGGTGCCCTCGCGGGCTTGATTTTTCGGTCGGACCTTCGGAGATTGTTCGGGTGCACTTTTTGGGGTATTTTTTCAGCCCCGAACAGCCGAACAACGGGAATGAGGCCTACGAGAGGCCTCCAAACGATTCAAATCAAGGACGGATGAAATGGCTGTGAACGCGATGGGAGAAGAGAAGAAAAAGGCTCTGAACCTGGCAATCGCCCAGATCGAAAAGAACTGCGGCAAGGGTTCCATAATGAAGATGGGCGCAGACCAGCGTGTCCGCGTAGAAGCCATCTCGACGGGTGCCATCAACCTGGATGCGGCAATTGGCGTCGGCGGAATCCCGCGTGGACGAGTCACGGAGATTTACGGGCCGGAGTCGAGCGGAAAGACGACGCTCTGTCTGCACGTAGTCGCGAATGCGCAGAAAGCGGGTGGCGTTGCCGCGTACATAGATGCAGAGCACGCGCTTGACACGGACTATGCCGCCAAGCTTGGCGTGGACGTAGAAGCGCTTCTCGTTTCTCAGCCGGATACCGGCGAGCAGGCGATGGAGATCTGTGAGATTCTTGTTCGCTCCGGAGCTGTGGACATCGTCGTGATCGACTCTGTGGCAGCGCTCGTCCCCAAGGCGGAAATCGAAGGCGACATGGGTGATTCCCACATGGGCCTTCAGGCGCGCCTCATGAGTCAGGCGCTGCGCAAACTGACAGGCGCTATTGCCCGCTCGAAGACCTCGGTCATCTTCATCAATCAGCTTCGCGAGAAGATCGGCGTCATGTTCGGTAACCCCGAAACCACTACCGGTGGCAAGGCCCTCAAGTTCTATGCGTCTGTGCGTCTCGACATTCGCCGCATTGGACCCGTCAAGGAAAAGGAAGACGTCATTGGTTCGCACGTCCGCGTGAAGGTGGTAAAGAACAAGGTTGCTCCACCGTTCAAGCAGGCGGAATTCGACATCATGTACGCCGAAGGAATCAGCCACGCGTCCCTCGTGCTCGACATCGCCGCCGAGTCGAACATCATCGACAAGTCCGGCGCCTGGTACAGCTACAACGGCCAGAGGATCGGACAGGGTCGGGAGAATGCCAAAATGTTCCTGAAGGACAATCCGGCATTACTGTTGGAAATTGAAGAAAAGGTGAAAGTGGTTCTCGGGATTCGTCCGCTCGACGCAGAACCTGAAGCAGTTACAGCCGAGGAGTAGTCTTTCTCGCTGGCAACAGGGTGTGGGGGCGGTCCCGGAAAGCCGTCGCCGCCCCCTGTTGTTATCTGCCTTCCACTAACCACCCACATGGCTGACGACGCGCGTTCCTACGCCATGAGGCTCCTTGGTCAGCGCTCTTACACGACGAGAGATCTCGAGCGGAAACTGATCAGCAAGGAGTTCGAGCGCGACTCCATCGACAAGACCATTGCACGCCTGATTGAAACCGGCCTCCTAAACGACTCACGATTCGCAGTCAGTTTCGCCCGCGCGAAACTTCACGGGAGCGCGTCGAGTCGTCGGATCAGGCAGCTGCTCGCCAGGAAAGGAATTGCGCAGCAAATGGCGCAGGCGGCAATCGAGCAGGCTATTGAGGAGGAGGGAATCGACACCTCCGCGACTCTTGAGAAAGTCGCGAGAAAAAAGTTCGCGAGCTATGGCAGTCTGGAACCGCTCGTGGTCAGGCGCCGCTTAACTGGTTTTCTCGCCCGACGTGGTTACGACCTGGATGAAATTCGTACGGTCATCGCCAAGGTTACCGCCGCGCGGAAATAGCTAGACAGTCCACCTTGATGTCTGTGAGCGCCTGGCCCGGGCCTTTTTCCAGAATCAGGAGTCGGGTCTTTCCCCAGCGTTTCGCTTTTGTGCACAAGGTCAGAACGGTACCGTCCTCTGCTGTCTGTTCGCGCGCGCGGTCGTCGTAAGGCGCCAGTCCATACCCGTTGGGGAGCTCGCAGCCCACAGGCGGCTCTCCGTCCACCAGCGCGATACCTGAGAGTGCCGGCGCAACTAGTGGAGTGTATGCGCAAAGAAAACGGTTCGGGTAACTGCGCCAGAAAACCTGCATCGACTGGGGAATGAACATGAGCGTTTCGCGCTTGTCACTCTGAGGCATTGCGTTCAACTCGCGCAGCTTGCTCGTATACGGATACAGTGGTGCTCTTTCGAGTCCGCGCTGGAGCAGAGCTGCATTGCCGATGGAAGCAACGTTGTGTAAGGGGGCGGCGAACAGGTCCGACGGTGCGTGTGACGAACGAAAACTCGCAATCCCGTTCCGTAGATCTGAAGAAACGCTCACGGGCTGGTATCCGGCGAGGAGCTGAAGACTGCGCCTCAGGTCTAGATTCTCCCGGGTCTTTTCCGCCAGTGGGCCACCAACTGTAAACAGCCAATTCAATCCTACAGGTGCTGCGACCAGGACAAGTAGTGCGAGGGCCCATACCTGACGCAGGCGCAGCGCTGACCGCCACGACGTTATGAGATGTTCTACGCGCAGGTAGAATCGCGGCAGACAAACCAGAAAGGGAATAAAGAACCAGCGCTGAGTGTCGAGAAAGTAGATGCCGTCTGTGCGGAGGTTGAGCAGTACCCCAGGCGCGACGCAAAGTGCAATCAGCAGAAGCGCGAGTTCTACATCAAAAAAGGCTCCCGACCTGAATTCCGCCAACACCGATTTGGTGTCTGTTATGCCGGCGAGCCTGACCCGAAACAGGATGTATACCCAACCCCATATGAGCGACAACGAGTAGAAGTAGGGCCACCACGCGTGATCGACTATGCTGGTGAATCGGATGAAGGTAAAAGCACCAAAAGCGCGGCCATCACCCTGCGGCGCGGCATACCTGAACACTGCCAGGAAAACGAGTGTCGTCACAGCAAGCGACGCGAGCGCGAGCATGTTGCGCCTGTACCTGCGAACCACGACGTATGCCCAGATCGGGAATCCGAGCAGGAGCATGGAAATTTTCAGGAAGCCAACCAGCGCGAGCAGCAGTGGCACCACAGCCAGCAGAAACAGTGCGTCAGAAACCCGAGGTGACGGCGCTGATGAAGTGCGCGAAAAGTCATTCAGGAAATCGCTCACCATCGCCACGGCGAGAAAGGTTACCGGCACCGCAAGCGCGTACGACTCCGAAAAGAATGCGCCGATTGTCCAGAGCCCAAGTCCGAGCATCGCAGTCCTCGGCAGGAATCCCATGATCATCAGCGTGATGAACAACCAAACCACTGGATCACGGATTAGGCGTCTGGACGCAAACACACCGGGATGTTTTGCGCGCAACGAGCCGAGAAATCCGAACAGCGTGAAGAAAAAGAGCGGACCTACGAACTGTGGATAGCCTGTGTACAGGAAATCAAATGCCGGCATTCCAACAGCGCGGCTCCATTGGCCGAGCACCCAGTGCGTGCCGAAATGGTAACGAATAGAGGGAAGGCCATCGATTCCGACTGAAACGACGCCGTAGTTCTGTATCGTATTCGCGAGCGCTACGTGAAAGTACCGGTCGACTTCGCCGGGCCCGCGAACGGTGAGCGCTTCGAACGGCAGGTGCGGCCAGATTGTCGCGAATGCGCCAATCGCCCAAGCGCAGAAGAAAAGAAAGATGAGCGTGACGCGCACCGCGCGCCGTCGCTTTGCATGCCGGGCAAATCCCACAGCGTTGTACCCAAGCGCGACGACTCCAACTGCGCTCAATATCCCTGCAGGCACGTTCCCGAATTGCCCCACAAGCAATGGAAGCACAATCGAGATAACGATAAGCGCGAGTAACGTCCCGAAGGCGGGAGCAACAACCCAGCGTGGGAGTCTTGCCGCTCGTGCACCAGTGAGTGCAGATGTCCACAGAGCTGGCGTATTCACCAGAAAGAAGCCAAGGCAAACGCTTCGCCAGACAGGTCCGGCCGCTGTTGAAAATCCAATCCTCGCTACAAACGCTGCAAGCCCGAGGGAGAGGCCTATGACACTCGCGAAAACCGCTGCATCACGCGAGTCTCTCGCGCGCATCGCCCCCGCTAAATCGTCAGCGTGAGCGGGATCACCGCCTGTGGAAAATCCGATCAGGGTGTAGGTGCTGCTGTGGCGGCGCCCATGATCGCAACGATCCTCGACGCGATCCAGTCCCGCACCGTTTCTGAATAGTGAATTCCGTCGCCGACCTGATACTCTGCGCCCTTCCAGGTCACGCCGTTGTCATTAGAGGTGAAGGCAGCGATATCGATCAGCGGCACACCTTTCTGGGCCGCGAGAGCACGTATCTGCTTGTTGACCTCGCCCTCTACTCCGCTTGTCGCGCCTGGAAGCGGGGGAAGGGTAGTCAAAATGAAATGTGACGCCGAATTTCCAAACTCTACCCAGTTGTCGATCATCCACGTGAGATTCGCGATCGTCTGCAGCGGCGGGATCCCCTTGCCCCCGTCGTTGGTGCCAATCGAGACGTACACGAAATCGTTCGGAGTTGGAGTGAACGACTTCACACGAGTGATTGGACCGAACACGTAGCTGGAGCTTTGCGGCTCACCGCCATTCCAGGGATTTCCAAGCCCAAGCACCTCACCACCGAATCGCGTTACACCGTTGACGACCGTTCTCGCGCCCGGAGCGCCAACCGATGACCGTGCCTCGCCACTGGTGGAGCCTAAGATTCCATGATTGACGACAACAACCGCTGACGAATACTGCTCCGTCCAGAATGCTTCGACCTTGCCTGCAACCTGGGTCGGGTTGTTGGGAGTTGACGGCGGCTGGCGATTCGGATTTGAGGAAACGTACGAGATGGAGTTGATGATCGGGCTGGTACCGAGATAACCGTAGTCCGTATTCGAGTCACCAAATGTGACGATCTTGATAGGCACGGCTACAACTGTCGCTGTTGCTTTGACAGAAGGGAATCCGTTCACCGTGCCGACAACCGTCTGGTTTCCCGTGAATTTTCCGAGCGTCCAGCTCGGCACTGCAGCGACGCCGTTCGGAAAAGTGACGAATGAGCTGGAACTCAGTGTTCCATTCCCAGACGCGACTGCAAAGTTCACCCGTACGTTGGGAACTCCGTTTCCGACACGATCGAATACGCGGAAGTAAATCGTTGTCTGCACTCCGCGCCCGGCTGGCACCGACTGCCTATCGCCGCGAATCACACTGATCGTGGCTGGAGGTCCGGGCGCGACAGCTACAGAGAAGCTCACAGTTGTGGTTATGCCGACTGTCGAGGCGACCATGGTCTGCGTTCCAACTTTTTCACCGAGTACCCATTGATTGGCAGTAGCGATACCGAATTCATTGGTTACGGAAGTTGGCGTTGCCACGGTGCCGCTGCTATCGAGTGGCGTGAAGTACACTGTCACACCGCTGAGAGGATTGTTGTTCGCGTCGCGTACGACCACCGATGGCTGAATGGAAATCGGTTCTCCGGCGGCTCCGGATTGCCCGCCCCCGCCGTTGGAAGAGATCGAAGTCGGCTCCCCTGCAAGCAGATTTACAGTCAGTGTCGCGCCGGTCAGTCCCGTCGAAGCAAAGGTGAGCGTGCGCGCGCCGACTGTGCCCTGAAGCGATAAATCGGTGAACGTCGCAATACCCAAAGCATCGGTTGACGCTGTAGTTGTTCCAGCCAGAGTTCCACCACCTGAAGTGATTGAAACTGTGACCGCAACCCCTGCAACTTTTACAAGATTTCCGTAGGCGTCAGTGAGTTGCACAGCCGGCTTCTCTGAAAACGCAACTCCGCTTCTCGCGGAAAGAGAGGCACTACGCAAATACGAGAGCTTACTCGCGCTGCCCGGTAGCCCAGTCGCCGTGAATGAGAACGGGCCGCCGCTCGCTCCCTG
>JANLYJ010000306.1:0-2224 GCA_031365555.1 Gemmatimonadaceae bacterium
CACAATGATTGCGACTGGCTAAGCTGCTAGACGGCCAGATGCTACCGGCAGAGCGAACTTCTGCGAAATGGGCCAGACAATTCGCTGTCTGCTATGGGCACAAAAGAAAACGGAGCGTCTTTCGACGCTCCGTTTCTTTAAGCTCACTGCTGCTACTTAGTCTTCCATTCCCGGGCCACCGACCGTGATGACAAAGTCATCGCGACGGTTCTGCTGCCAGCAGGTTTCATCATGATCCTGGCAGACCGGGCGCTCTTCACCATAGCTGACGATGTCGATACGGCCGGCATCAATACCATGGTCTATGAGCCACTGCTTCGCAGACTGCGCACGGCGCTGTCCAAGAGCAATGTTGTATTCATCCGACCCACGCTCATCTGCATTGCCTTCGATACGGATACGCATCGACGGGTTCGCGTTGATGATCGCAAGGTTCGCCTGAAGCGTTGCGTCAGCATCCGTTCTGATCGTCGACTTGTCGTAGTCGAAGTAGATCGGGCGCAGTGACGGCGCTACGCAGTTTGCATCGGTCGATGTAATGGCCGAGTTCCACTGGCAAGGCGTCGAAGGCGGTACGCAGCGCGCATCTGCCGCCGGGATGTTACCCAGGCCAGAGTACGAGCACATAACCACCGGAGCAACGCAGCTCGCGGACGTATTGGAGATCGAAGAGTTGTACTGGCATGGGACGAAGCAGCCTGCATCAGCCGCCGTCATGCTTTCCTTGCCCGGCACTGTGCACATCGCAATCGTCGGCGCTCCGCCAAGCAGCAAGCTGAGGCCAGCGCGCGCATGAAGATTCAGATTCGCGCTCGGATTGTGATTCGGCATGTAGTCGGCGATGCCGTCCAGGCGCAGAGCGACACGATTTCCAACACCGATGCGGAGGCCTACATCACCACTCGCTCCGTAGTTGTACGTGTAATCCTGATTCGCCGTGACCGCGCCACCAACAAAGCGGTAATTCGTGCGCGTCGCACCTGCGCCGATGATGAACTGACTCGATCCCATCGGAACGTTGTACAGAAGACGCAGCGCAAACGCGTGTGCATTTACGTCTGCTGGACGATTCGCGGCATAGATGCCTGTCGTCGGAGCGCGATTGCTCTGTGGCGAGTAGTAACCGTCGCCTTCAAGCTCCCATGCCGGATTGGCGAGGAACACACCCACTCTTCCACCGTAACCGATTCCATTCTTTGGAATCGCATTGATGCGTCCTGCGTTGTCATCAAATCGCGAATACTGCCCGAACGCTCCAACTTCGACAGTGCCAGGAAGCGGCGAAGCGAGCTCACTGTTCCACCAAACGATGGGGCCGTAGTTCGCACCCATCATCGAACTCCCGCCCATAAGGGACGAAAGATCCGGATTCAGCTGAAGTCCTGCCTGCACGCCGAGGTCGAACTTCGACGGACTGGCTGGGAGATAGTTCGCGATTCCATCAACGCGCAGCGCGAATCCGCCCATGCCAATGTTGACGCCGGCGAGTCCATTAACACCAAAGCGATATGCGCCCGGCGAGTTCTGACTCGGTCCGCGGAAATTTTCGAGAACTCCGCCGCCACCTATATGAAAGGAAGGAACTGATCCCGCGGGGAAACTGTAGACAAGCCGCGCAGAAATTGCGCTTGCGAGAACGTCTCCACCTACAGCGCCGCCGCCGAGACACGGACAAATTCCCATGAAGCGCGTTCCAGCTTTTGCGGCTGCACGGGTGAATGATCCGTCGGCTTCAAGATTCCACTGCGGAGCGATGAACGCGCCGAGTCGGCCGCCATAGCCGATGCTGTTTCCGAATCCAGTGTCGAGACCCCAGGAGCTATCGTAGTGCGAATACTGGGCGAAACCACCAACCAACAATGTGCCTGGTGACTGTGCGGCCGCCGATCCGCTCACCAGTAGCGCAGCCATCGCGCCGAAGGTCCAACGACTACGTGATAACATATGACTTCCTTCTTAAAGGATAAAAAACTCTTCGAGCTAAACTGCTCATGTGCAGTATGCTACTTCCGCGTGCAGTATGTATGCCGAATGCCTGGCAATGATGGCTCTGGATGGACCAATGTCACTTGGAAACAATCAGTAACGTCCCCACATGACATAGCAAACCGTTTTCCGGCTGGTCCGAAAGCGCAACTATGCTCCCCACATGACATAGCGAGCCACAGGCTGAGTTCGTGCACGGGATATCGTCGCCGACCGCTCCGGCTTAAGCAAAGAGAAG
>JANLYJ010000323.1:0-3046 GCA_031365555.1 Gemmatimonadaceae bacterium
GACAACCGTCGCCTCCAGCTGTTGCAGAAAGGCTCGTACGAGGCGCATGCCGAGGCCTCTGCCCTTGGCCAGATCAAAGCTCGCGGGCAAGCCGATACCTTCGTCGCGAACGGAGACCCGGATCGCGGCGCCCTCGCGGACGACGCCAACCCAGATTTTGCAGCCCGATTGGCCTGAGTAAGCATATTTGGCGGCATTGGTGATCAGTTCGTTGACCATCAAGGCCAACGGGATCGCTTTATCAGTGGCGATCATAATGTCGTGCTGCGCATCGACGATAATTTCACAATGCGCCACGCTCTCGTCGACGTCGGTACAGACCTGCTCGATATACCGACCGATGTCCAGGTGTTCGACGTCGTCCGTCTGATAGAGGCGCTCGTGTACCCGAGCGACAGCGTGCACGCGCAGTGCAGCAGCCTCAAGTTGCTCCGTTGCAGTTGAAGTGCTCGTATTGTTCGACTGCAACCGAAGCATGCTACTGACGATCGATAAACTGTTTTTGACGCGATGGTTCATCTCTTTTAGCAGCACTTGGTGCCGCTCCAGCGCGGCTTGCAGAAGTCGCTGGCTTCGCTCCCGCTCGATGGCCATACCCAGAATGTTTGCCGCGCCCTGAAGGAAAGGAATGTCCTTCTCGGTAAAATCGCGCTCTGACCGGCTGTCGACCTCCAGAACGCCGAACGGCGTACCGTCTCCTTGCAGAATGACGTTCATGGCCCGCGAAATGTCATACCGAGCGAATAGTTCCGGTGTGCGAAACCGCTGTTCATTGCCCAGGTGATTTGAGATAACGGGCTTGCCGGTTTTGAGGGCAAATCCTGCCGGTGAGGCGAGATCGGCCCCAACTTGCGCCACGCCGACCACATCTGGTCCCCAACCGACACCGGCGCGAACCGTGAAGCAGTTGTCGGAGGGCACAAATTCCAGCACCTTGCAGAATTCAGACGGCATGCCCTCGGCAACCAAGCGTACCGTTTTGGTCAGGAGCTCGTCCATGGTGCCGCCCTGCAAGGCGATGACCCCTAGGTCGGACAGGATCTCCTGTTGCCGGATGCGCTGGTCGAGCGACCGTCGCGTGATGTCGGATACATCGCCTCCCGCTTTCGGCTCGACGACGGGGGTCTTGCCGTCGTGATTGGCGCTCATGGGAAAACCTTCCTACAGCGTTAGAATTGGGTGGGCTGATCCTTACCAGATTGGCTCGGCAACTCCGCGAGCAGCGAGGCGAGATGCTAGGAGCCCGTCCAGCTAGCATTGGCGTCCGGGCAGTTTCGGCACGATAGCCTGCCTCAGTTGGCGTTGGCGAGAGCTTCAGCGGCGACGGCAGAAACGCGTCGATCTCCGCGTCCGAAAAAGTGTACATCCTCGTTCGCGTTTAACGGTCCGCGCCTCACCGTAAGCCTTCGTAGTTACGTGGGGCAAACTTGTAGATCTTAGTCCCGTCAGACCCGCATCATGCACGAGTGGTCCTCGAGGTTTTTGTTGGTGGCGTCGCTGCGGCTCTACACCGCCGCCATCTCTGCGTGTGGGTTGCACGTCTTCCAGCTGCCGCCGTCGTTGGCGTTCGGATACGTGACGCTGCGGTCCGTGTTTTTCAAGACGGGCAGTACCTCGAAGGTGATTTTGTGATGAAGCTGATCACGACGACTTGGCGATCGCCGAAACTCTCCGGTGTCAAGAAGAGCAGCCGCAGTCAAACTACAACCGCTGCGTACCGCTATTTTCCAAATTGATCGTGATGAAATTGCAATGGATTCCCTCCGTGCGGAGCCAGGTTGCCGGTAATGCATGGGGCGCCTCGGGAAGCACTGGCACGCCCGGGTCCGCGCTCCACGACTTGTAAAGTCATAGTTCGGATTATGCCGCTCGCGCAATCTTGAGCTGCATTGGAGCTAGAGCCGTTTCCACTTGATGTGAATCAAAAGAGTTACAGGGGATTCCCTCGGACGCGCAAATCAGATTCTGATCCCACCGGCGGCAACGGCGGGGGACGGGATGGCGAAGGGATATTCGATCGACCTGAGGGCGCGGGCCGTGGCGCTCGTCGAGGATGGCGAGAGCAGACGTGAAGCGGCGCGCGTCCTCGGCCTGGGGCCCTCGACTGCGATCCGCTGGATCGAACGCTGGACGACGACCGGCAGCGTCGCCGCCAAGCCCGGCACCGGTCACAGCCGCTCGCCACTCGAACAACACAAGCAATGGCTGCTCGATCTCGTTGCCGCCGAGGTCGACCTCACCCTCAAGGAGATTCGTGCGCGGTTGCGCGTCGAGAAGAGGCAGATGGCAGGCATCGGCTCGATCTGGCGGTTCTATGATCGCCACGGGATCACCTTCAAAAAAAACGCTGCACGCCGCCGAGCAGGATCGTCCTGATGTCGCGGCGGCCCGCGCCGAACTGAAAGCCGAGCAGCCGAAGCTCAAAGCACCGCGCCTCGTCTTCATCGATGAAACGGCGGTCACGACAAAGATGGTCAGGCACTACGGACGCTCGCCACGCGGTGAGCGTCTCGTTTCGAATGTGCCGCATGGCCACTGGAAGACGTTGACGCTCGTTGCCGCCCTGCGCATCGACGGCCTCACCGCGCCCACCGTTATCGACGGCGCGATGGATGGGCCATCCTTCCTTGCCTACATCGAACAGGTTCTCGCACCGACGCTACGCAAGGGCGACATTGTCTTCATGGACAATCTGCGCACGCACAAGATCGGCGGAGTCGTCACAGCCATCGAGGCGGTCGGCGCCAAGCTGCGCTATCTGCCAGCCTACTCGCCCGACTTCAATCCGATCGAGATGGCATTCTCGAAATTGAAGACCGCACTGCGCAAGGGCGCGGAACGCACCGTGAAGGCGCTGATGAAGCTCATCGGCCGCCTCATCAAGACGTTTGCGCCCGACGAGTGCGCGAACTACTTTCGACATGCTGGATATGGGTAATGATGCCCAGTCGGCAGCGCCACAGGCCATAGCTCCCCGTCGACGACCGAATCACCTGTTCGCCGCTTCTCAACAGAGGCGTCAAGCGACGCCGGTTGAGAGATTGTC
>JANLYJ010000326.1:0-2123 GCA_031365555.1 Gemmatimonadaceae bacterium
CCCTTTGCTCGCTGCGCTGCTCCATCTCGCGTTCTTCTTCGCAATGTTCTTCCTCTATCCGCACACGCCGCTCGGGCTCATGCTGATCCTCGGCTTCATTTACGCGCTCATGGTCAACGCCAACATCAACGGCGTAGCCCACAATTTCATTCACAACCCCTTTTTCCGCGCGCCCCTCCTCAATCGCCTTTTCGGAGTGCTTGAATCGGTCGCCTGCTGCTTCTCGCAGACCTACTACGACGTCGTGCACATGCAGCATCACAAGGGAAACTCCGACCGACCAGGTGAAGATGGTGAGACGATCGACTGGCTCTCGATTTACCGACATGGGCATGACGGCGAGGCGGAGAATCCATGGAGCTACGTGTTCCTCAGCTTCTTCCGCGACAACCCGGCGGCGATCCGCCGCGAGCTAAAGAAACGCGGCGCAGCCGAGACGATGTGGGGAAACATCGAGCTGGCGGCGTTCGCGACCTCACTGCTCTTGATGTGCGTGCTCAACTGGCGCTACATCATCTGCTTTTTCCTGCCGTTCTTTTATCTCGGCCACTGCTTCAGTTATCTGAACGGGTACTTTCGGCACTACGGCGCGAACCCCGATAAGCCGATCGCGTGGGGCGTAAGTAGCTACGGCAAAATCTATAACTGGCTGTTCTTCTACAACGGCTACCACGCCGAGCATCATTTCCGGCCGAAGGTGCACTGGACGAAGATGGAAGCGTTCCACCAAAACATTGCGGATCTACAGCAACAGGAAGGCGTGCGTGTCATCAATCATGCACACATGCTCGGGTTTCTGGACCCTGATCTGCCCTCGCGAAAAAGTCCGCGTGGCGCAGAAGTTGAGACGGTCTCCTAGTTCAATTTCCGCGCGACCGGCGAGGGTGCGAAGCGCGATGAATGGCTGTGGCCGAGGCACCTCGCAAAAGTAAGGCTGAAGCTTCGCATACCTTCAGGGCGTTGTTGGTCGAAATGCCGATCTACGCAGTCCTGATTGTCGCATATTTCTTCCTTGTCCTGCACTTTCTCTCGGATTGGCTGGGCGACCTGCATGCGCATCACACGCTGCTCTATTCGCTGGTCGCGATCGGATTGATCGTGGGCCAGGGCGTCGTGCTGGAATCACTCACGACCTGGTTACTCCGTTTGTTTCGAGGCCGCTCCGAGTAAGGCATGCACTTCCCCATTTCCGGCGCGGACATCAGTCCCATCTACCTTGTTGTAATTGGGTTCCTGATTGGCATCATGGGCGGTTTCTTTGGCGTTGGCGGCAGCTTCATCGCTGGGCCGGCGCTGCGCGCGGCGGGGCTCGATTGGAACTTTGCCGTCGGCACTGACCTGGCGCATATCGTCGGTAAATCCGTCGTCGCCGCGAAGCGCCACCGCGCCCTTGGTAATGTCGACCTGAAGCTTGGCTTGATTATGGCCGTCGGGACAATTCTCGGCGCTGAAGTCGGCGCGCAACTGATCCAGGCTTTAAAGCGTGCCGGCAATGTTAACTCAGTTGTCAGCATTGTCTCCGTCGTCGTCTACGTCAGCATTTCGACATTCATGATTTGGGAGACTTGGAAGACGCTTCGGCTCCGAAAACAAAACGCTGCTGCTGCTGCCGCACCGAAAACAGTGCGGGACGACGAATCATCTTTCACGCATGTCACTGACTCGATTCAGCGCTTCCAGCTCGCGCCGATGATTTCGTTGCCCGCATCCGGTATTAAATCCATCTCGATCTGGGTCATTGTCGTCGTGTCGTTTATCGGCGGATTGTTTAGTGGATTTCTCGGCGGCGGCGCTGGCTATATTCGAATGCCAATGTTGGTCTACGTCGTTGGTATTCCAACCCATCTCGCCGTCGGCACCGATCTTTTCGAGATCATCATCTCCGCGAGCTACGGTACATTCAGCCACGCAATGAAGGGTAATGTCGATATCCTGATCGCGCTCGTCATGCACACCGGTGCCGCGATCGGCGCGCAGATCGGCGCCATCGCCACGCAATATTTTGCCGGTCCGAAAATCCGGCTCGCCTTCGTCCCGCTCCCCCTGATCGGCGCCGCGATTGTCATCTACACCATGATCACCGGCCACAAAGTCTAACGAGTCATGCGTATCCTGATTTGCAG
>JANLYJ010000344.1:0-4043 GCA_031365555.1 Gemmatimonadaceae bacterium
ATTCGTCGCGCGTGGCAAAGAACGCGGCGTGCGGTCCACCGAAGCCGAGCGGGACACCGAATCGCTGGCTGTTTCCAACCACGATGTCTGCTCCCCATTCACCGGGCGGAACCAGCAAAACAAGACTCATTAGATCGGCTGCAACAGTGACGAAAGCTTCAGCTGCGTGGGCCTTTGAACATATTGCGCGGTAATCTTCGACAGCGCCGTCGGTCGTGGGGTACTGCAGCAGCACACCAAAAATGTTCGCACCGAATTCAGCGCTCGCCACATCTCCAACTACGACCTGGATCCCGCGCGCATGAGCACGCGTTTTTACAACGTCGATTGTCTGCGGGTGGCAGCTTGAGGAAACGAAAAACACTTCCTTTCCTTCGCGGCCCTTCATTCCGTAACTCATTGTCATGGCTTCTGCCGCTGCAGTCGCCTCGTCCAGAAGTGACGCGTTGGCGATCTCGAGGCCTGTGAGGTCGATCACCATCGTCTGGAAATTCAGCAGCGCTTCGAGACGACCCTGAGCAATTTCAGCCTGATAGGGGGTGTACGCGGTGTACCAACCCGGATTCTCGACGATGTTCCGCTGAATTACTGGCGGCGTAAGCGTGCCTGAATAACCCATCCCGATGTACGACCGAAACACGCTGTTTCGTTTCGCCATCCCGCTGAATTCGTCGAGAACTGCGTGCTCACTCATGCCGGTTGGAAGCTTCAGTCCGGCGCGGTAACGAATACCTTCGGGAACGGTCGCATCGATCAGCTCGTCCAGTGTTTTGTGGCCGAGCACTTTGAGCATTTCAGAAACATCATCGGGGCTTGGCCCGATATGACGCGAAACGAATGAGTCGGCGGGTGCGAGGGAGCTATCCGCCTGCTTTATTGTAGAGGCCATGATACTCGGAATTTAACATGTCGATGCGGCCGCGCTGGCGGCTCCTTTTCGCTCCCGCGCGCGACGGCGCGGAGAACATGGCCCGCGACGTCGCACTCCAGAACTATTCGCGCAAAACGGGCGTATGCGTCTTTTCCGTCTACACCTGGGAGCGGCCGACATTGTCGTTCGGGCGCAATCAGACAGCAAAGGGCCTGTACGACACCGCACGCATTGAACGGGAGAAGATCGATGTTGTCCGCCGGCCAACTGGAGGTCGCGCGATCCTGCACTACAGGGAGATCACCTACGCAGTAACCGGCCCGGACGCTTATGCGCCCACTCTCGCCGATGCATACAATCGCATCAACGAGCTTTTGCTCGCGGCCCTACGAAACATTGGCGCACCCGTGGAGCTGGCCGCACCCAACGGTCCATCACCCAAACCTGATGAATCCCCCTGTTTCGCAGAGCCCGTGAAAGGGGAACTGATAGCAAACAATCGCAAACTTGTCGGAAGCGCACAGTTTCGGGAGGACGGGGCATTTCTTCAGCACGGCTCAATACTTCTCGAGAACGATCAAGCCCGACTCGCCGACTTGACTCTCACAAGTTCGGGGGATCTGGCTGACTACTCCCCCGCAACTCTGAACGAGCTGATTCCCAGTCCTGTATCAGCGCGCCGGATGGCGGACGAGTTGTTCGCAGCTGTCCGCGGCCTCGAAGATCCGGATGCCGCACCTATGGATGAGAGCGAAATTCGATCGGCGGCTCTGGATCTCCGCCCAAAGTTTACTGATCCACTGTGGACATGGCGGCGCTGACGCCTCATAGTTGCCCCACATCGTGATACGACTCATTCTCGCCCGGGTGCTGCAGTCAATCGCCGTTCTTTTTTTCGTGGCGGCGATCACCTTCATGCTCGTGCATCTCGCCCCCGGTGATCCGTTCACTGCAGCGGTGGACAATCCCGAACTTTCGACTGCAGTGCGTGATCGCTGGCGGACGGCATACGGACTTGATAAGCCGCTCCCGGTTCAGTTTGTGAAATACGTCGCGAGTGTCGCACGCGGCGATTTCGGGTGGTCGCTGTCGAAGCACATGCCGGTAAGTGAAGTGATTGCCGGGGCGATGCCGCGAACCCTGACACTCATGGGGTCGGCCCTTATTCTCGGATTTGGACTCGGCGCTCTCATCGGTCGCGTCCAGGTCGCGCATCGCGGATCGGTGACGGATAAGTCGATTTCCGGACTGTCGCTCCTCTTTTATTCGATGCCCGACTTCTGGCTGGCACTGATTGTACTGCTCGCGTTTGCATACTGGATTCCGATCCTGCCAGCCGGCGGAGCTGCGGATCCGCTGCATGAATATTTCACGCGGTACGGTCGTTTTACCGACACGCTGAAGCACATGGTGCTGCCCGTTTCGACTCTGGGCCTCGTCCTCGCCGCAACCGTTGCACGTTTTCACCGGTCTGCGCTGATCGAAGCGCTTCCCTCTGACTTTGTGCGGACAGCGCGAGCCAAGGGCCTGCACGAGCGCACCGTTCTTCGGCGTCACGCAGAAAGAAATGCGCTCTTTCCACTCATCAGTCTCCTGGGCCTTGCCCTTCCGGCTCTCTTCACTGGAGCGGTTTTCGTAGAGAAGATTTTTGGATGGCCCGGAATGGGTCTCGTCATCGTAAACGCCATTGGCTCGCGCGATTATCCGCTCGTGATGGGTACGGTGATCATTGCGAGCGTGCTCGTGGCCGTTGGGAACCTCGCAACTGACCTGCTTTACATGGCAGCCGACCCGCGGGTGCGCGTTGCTTGAGATCGCCGTAGCACCGGTTACATGGGCACGCCATACGTCTTCGGCGTCCCGCCGCAAAGCGTTGCTTGCCGGTGGATTGCTCGCGCTTCTTGTCTTGCTCGGGCTGCTTGCACCGCTTTTCGCCCCCTACAATCCCTTTGCGCAGCCGGACATTCTCGCAGGGGCCGACGGTCCTTCGCTGTCGCACCCATTTGGTACCGATCTTTTCAATCGCGATATTCTGAGCCGCGTAATTTTTGGTTCCCGGATTTCATTGTCGGTTGCACTCCTCGCAACTCTTCTAAGCGTGACCCTGGGGACCGCGTATGGCGCCATTTCCGGTTACGCCGGCGGCGTAGTCGACACCGTCATGATGCGCCTGCTCGACGCTTTCCTCGCGATACCGCGCCTTCTTCTTGTTCTCGCAATCGTTGCAGTCTGGCGTACCCTTCCCGTTTCCGGCCTGATTTTAGTGCTGGGACTCACCGGGTGGTTCATGCTGAGCCGCATAGTGAGGGGTCAGGTTCTTGCGTTGAAAGAGCGGGATTTTGTGATGTCGGCGGAAGCGCTGGGCGCTACGAAGTTTCGGATTCTCTGGCGACATCTGCTCCCCAACCTCGTGTCACCCATTCTCGTTGCGGCAGCGCTTGGCATTGGACAGGTTATCGCACTCGAAGCAGGATTGTCGTATCTCGGTATTGGTGTGCAGCAGCCGGCGGCAAGCTGGGGCAGCATTATCCGCGATGGGACTGAAAGAATTGGAACCTTGTGGTGGATCTCGGTTTTCCCGGGACTTGCTCTCGTTTTGACAGTGATGTGCTTCAACATTCTTGCTGAATACACGCGTGAACGCTTCGCGGGACAAACTGACGCCTAATGACTGAACCGCTTCTTTCGATCGAAAATCTGCGCACCTGGTTTCACACTGAATCTGGAATCGCAAAATCGGTGGACGGGGTTTCCTTCCATGTGAATCCGGGAGAGACCGTCGGCATCGTTGGCGAGTCCGGATGCGGCAAGTCTGTGACCGCGCTCTCGATTCTCAGACTGATCCAGCAGCCAGGCCGGATCGAGGAAGGCAGCCGGATAATGTTCGAAGGAAAAGACCTCGTAACGATGTCCGACGGCGACATGCGGCGTATTCGCGGAAATCGTATCGCGATGATTTTTCAGGAGCCGATGTCCGCACTGAATCCCGTCTTCACGGTCGGTGACCAGATCGCCGAGGTGGCGAGGATTCACGGAACCGGCAGCCGCAAGGATGCGTGGAAGCGCGCAGTAGAGATGCTGGAGCTTACGGGCATTCCGTCGCCCGATCAGCGTGCCAAGGAATATCCACATCAGCTTTCTGGCGGCCAAATGCAGCGCGTGGCCATTGCCC
>JANLYJ010000376.1:0-7268 GCA_031365555.1 Gemmatimonadaceae bacterium
ACTGCTTCACGCGCAGCTGCCTGCTTCGCAGCACCACTTGCAGCTTCTGCACGTGCCACAGCGTCGGTGGACATTTCGTAAAACGTCTTCAGTCGAACATCATTGTACGACGTGTCACCCGCCGCGCTCTTGAGGGCCTGCTGCCAGTATTTCATTGCGTTGGCGGCATCCTTCCGCTCCTTTGCGACTCCGGCAAGAACCGAGTAGGCATAAGGAACCTTGTCGGAAAGTGCCAGGGACCACTTGGCGTATATCTCTGCGGAATCAAGCTTGTTCGCGTTCAGGGCGTTGATTGCGCTGTTGGTAACAGCGAGCCACGGGCTCTGCTGGCGCCACTGGGCTGCCGTCGCAACGCACTCGGGTGCGCGGGCTTCCACAATGTCGAACGCTGAGTCGGCTGCTAAGTAGATGTCGATGACACCATCAGGGTTGCTGGTAAATCCAACATCGCCCCGACGCATGATTCCGTTGGCGCCCGGAGTCTGGAGAAACAGGATGTAAGCCTGTCCCAGCATGAGGTTGGTGCCAACCGGATTTTCGGCGGCGGCCCGTGGATCAGACAGCTGTCCAATCGCATCTCGCAGGTCCTTGGCGGGACTGCCACCCTTCATTGCAGCAAACGCCTTCTGAAGAAAGAGGGTGGCGCGTGCGACTGGAGCGGGCGACGACTGGTTTGGGTCGCATACCGGACCCGATGCGGCCGCGGTGGCCTGTGCAACTCCGGGATGTGCAGCAACCAGCAAAAGTGCAGTGGCTCCGAGGGACGTTCTGACGAAACCTCTCATTCAGGGACTCCTAGCTTGGTAGACGAAATAATGGGAATCTTCATAATATACCGGACCTGAGAATCAGTTCCCACCGCCGCCTTGATGAGTGCTCATGGATTGTATTATTGACTCTACACTAAAGCCGGCCGATGCCTCCAAATCCGCACACCAAAGCAATAAGCTTCCTTAAGAAGGCCGATCCAGTTCTTGCCAGCGTCATAGACAGGGTTGGGAAATGCAGCCTGGTCCCGCGGGTCGAGGGAACTCACTTCGATTACGTAGTGCGAGCGATTGTCTACCAGCAGCTTTCGGGGAAAGCGGCCGGAACCATTCACGGACGTTTCCTTGGTTTGCTGAACGACAGAAAACCTGTTCCTCAGCAGATCCTGAAGCTCACAGAACCGGAGCTGCGAAAAGTGGGTTTGTCCGGGCAGAAGGCCAGGTACATCAGGAGCGTCGCCGAGCAGACTCACTCGGGTGAGCTGGCCATCGAGCAGCTGCATGAGCTGAGCGATGAGGAGATCATCGCCGCGCTCACACAGATCAAGGGCGTGGGTGTCTGGACCGCGCAGATGTTCCTGATGTTCAGGCTTGGCAGGCCCGATGTACTTCCGATCAATGATTTGGGAATCCAGAAGGGTGTGCAGCTCGCGTACAGTTTGCGTAAACTTCCAAAGCCCGACCGAGTGCAGAAGATAGGAAAGAAATGGGCGCCGTACCGCACTGTGGGATCATGGTACATGTGGCGCCTTCTCGATGTAACCTGAGCCTGGATACAGATGCCAACCGTTCCCTTTGATTCGCTCCCCGACGACGCGCGCGTGTGGGTGTTTGGAAGCACGAAGCCGTTGTCGGAAAAAGAATCGGCAATCCTGCTCTCGCGCGTTGATGAATTTCTTGCCGGCTGGAAGGCACACGGAGATCCATTGACTGCAGCACGAATGTTCTCGAGCAGTCGCTTCCTCACAATCGGCGTAGACCAGAACACCGCCAACGCATCCGGTTGTTCGATCGATGGACTGTTTCGCTCTCTGAAAGAACTGGAAACAGAAATTGGCGCCTCGCTGGTGGATCGCTCGATGGTTTACTACTCCGACGCGGCGGGCACCCATGCCGTGCATCGCGATGAATTCAGTTCACTGGCTGCGGCCGGAGAGGTGAACACGGAGACTTCGGTGTTCGATCCCACAGTCACCACGCTCGGCGAATGGCGCGCACGATTCAAGTCGAAAGCCGGTAACTCGTGGCATGCCGGCCTTCTGCAGGAGCATTCTGCACAGGCGTGAAGACTCACACTTCGTACCACACATTCAACACGAAGAAACGCCAGGAAATCATCGACATAACAGACCTGGTGGAAGAGTGCAGGGCAGAAGCAGCGATTCAGGAGGGCATGGTTCTGGTGTCAGCAATGCACATATCCGCATCGGTGTTCGTGAACGACCACGAGTCCGGACTGTGGAAGGACATCATGGATTGGCTCGAGAATAGAATTGCGCCCTGGTCGCCAGATGAATACAGGCACAACTCCGGTACGGGTGAAGACAACGCCGCGGCACATCTGCGTTCACTGACTGTTGGTCACGAAGTCATTGTGCCGGTGACAAAGGGCAAGCTCGATTTTGGTCCCTGGCAGCGCGTATTCTATGGCGAGTGGGACGGTCAGCGGCCGAAGCGCGTTTTGATCAAGGCAATGGGAGAATGAACGCCTGGCTATTCCTGCTCATTGCAGGGCTTCTCGAGATTGTCTTCGCGACGCTGATTGTTGCGAGCAAGGGATTCACCCGTCCGCTGGTGACGATCTGCATCATAGTAGTCGCGGTACTCAGTCTTTATTGTCTTTCGCAGGCGGCGAAGACTCTTCCAATTGGAACTGCTTACGCAGTGTGGACCGGGATCGGCGCGGCAGGTACGGCAATCATCGGCATTTTCTTCATGCGCGAGCCGACCAATTTTTTCAGGATGGTTTCGCTGCTGCTCATCGTAAGCGGTGTCATCGGCCTCAAGCTCACCGAGACACCGAAGTAGGAGCTAGATCGGCGGAAGCGTCGCCCGGTCGTCGAACTGTTCAGCAGCTTCCTGGGCTCCCACAAAGCCAATACGCGAATGCGTTCCGTCACAGAATGGCTTGGTCACAGACGCACCACACCGGCAAAGAGAGATCCGCGTTTTGCCTTCGGGAATCGGAATCGGATTTCCATCGTGGTCTACCAGATTGATCGGGCCATCAACGCGGTACGGCCCGTTGGTGCGCACTGTGATCGTTACATCCGCCATTGTCTTTCCCTGGTTGTGTTCGGCGCCACTTAAACGCGAAGATAGTCGGGACGCCATGACTTGATCGCTGCTTTCACTTCACGGCCATTCTTGAATTCGCCATTGATGCAGCGCTCACCGAGTCCCGGCAGCTCTTCATCTGAAGCAAAGCGAAGACCAACGAGATGGCCAGGGGGGATCTCGTGGGCACGGTCGCGCAAATGAGTGGGAAGCTTGTCCCCCAGGCGCATGCGCTCTTCAAGACGAATAATGCGGTCCTGCGCCGTGAGCGGCATGACGCGGGAATACCAGGCCAGCAACACAAGGGCGATGGAAAGTACGATGCTCCACAAGCCGGTCTTGGTAAACCCGCCGACGTAGGCTGCATACACAGCAACAAAAACGTTTATGAGCAGGATAGGGAGCATGACGAAGTGATAGCCCGTTACGAAGCGGGAGTGTTTCTCAAAACTCTGGTCGGCCATTTTGTCCTCGGGTTATAAAGCGCGGTACACGTTACCCGGGATTTACAGTTCCGTCTATGGCGATCTTGTCAGGCGCAGGGCACACACCTGTATCAGGCTGTCCGGGCCCACTGCTCCTGGGTATCGCACGCATCGCAGTTACCGCACTTCCAGTCCCGCTCGACCTCTTCGCCAAAGTGCTCGAGGATAAACCTGGTCCTGCAGTCGGTTGTCTGGCAAAACTGCACAATCGTCCGGAGCTTCGCCTGATCCTTTGCTCGGCGATCTTCGTAGTCCGCGAGGTCACTGCCAAGATCGACTGAAGTCAAATTGTCCTTGAGCCGCTCCCAGTTTCCTCCGCGATGCTCGCGAACAAGTCCATGTCGTTTCAGCAGTGCAAAAACAATTTTCGCCTTACGTCTCGCAACGCTGGTCTGCTCGACGATGTCGTCGAGCGGAACCGGGTGCAGCAGCGGATATTTTTCGAGAGCAATGGCTACACGCGCCGCTTCTTCAACCTCGGGATACTTTCCGCCGAGGAAGTAGGATTGGATGCGCTTGTCTTCGACGCGGTAAAGCATGGTGCAAATGGCGGGAGATCCGTCCCGTCCTGCGCGACCCGCTTCCTGATAGTATGCCTCGATGGACCCGGGAAAATGGTAGTGCACCACAAAGCGAAGATCCTGTTTGTCTATCCCGAGGCCGAATGCATTTGTAGCAATGATCGCCTTGAGATCTCCGCGCATGAAAGCATCCTGAACTTCCTTACGCTCCGATGCAGAGCGCTTTCCATGGTACAACCCAACCTTGAATTTCTCTGACAGCCTTTCGTAAAGCCGCTCGGCTTCCTTGATGGTTGCGAGATAGACCACGCCCGACCCCGGAGTGTCGTTGAGGATCCGCTCTACCATCAAATCCTTGATCCCGTCGTTCACCGTTCTCTGTACTTCAAAGCGAAGGTTTGGACGTGCGAAGCCGGTAATGGTTACGTGCGGTGACTGCATCCCCAGTTGATGAATTATGTCTTCACGCACTTCTTTGGTGGCAGTCGCTGTTAGAGCGAGTACCGGCGGGCGACCAAGACGTTTCGCAATCGAGCCGAGCGAGAGATAGTCCGGGCGGAAGTCATGTCCCCACTGACTGACGCAGTGCGCCTCGTCGATCACGAAGAGGCTCACCTTGCGAGTGAGAAGATGTTCGAAGAAGTCGCGGTCCTTGAATCGCTCCGGCGTGAGATACAGGATCTCTCCTTCGCCTTCCGCAATTTGCCTGTGCGCTTCGCGCGACTCGGCGGTGGAGAGGTGGGAGTGCATCGCGACTGCGTCCACGCCCTGTGCGTCGAGTTTGTCCTTCTGGTCTTTCATCAGCGCGATGAGCGGACTGACAACTACGGTGAGTCCAGGCAGAATGACCGCAGGAAGCTGGTAAATGATGGACTTGCCGCTGCCCGTTGGCATTACCACCAGCGCGTCCTTTCCATCAAGGAGAGCCTTGATGGGTTCCCACTGTCCTTTGCGAAATGCACTGTGACCGTAGCGCTGCTGCAGCAGCGACAGCGCCGACTGCTTTGAGATTTTCTGCGGCATCGGCCTCAGCAATGGCAGGAAATACGCCGCAGTTTTCGCGCGGCAGAGCTGTATCCCCCCGCGCCTGTAAGCGTAGGCATTCCCATTGCAATTACACGCAGCGAACACTGACAAACCATGACCGGAGCAAAAGAATGGAACTCGAAACTCTGCAGGACCTATACGTTGAAGGACTAAAGGATCTTTACAGCGCGGAGAACCAGATTCTCAAAGCGCTTCCGAAAATGATAAAAGCCTGCGGCGACCGACAGGTGAAGGCCGCATTCAGAGAGCATGAACGTCAGACTCGCGAGCATGTTCGCCGTCTCGAGCGCGTTTGCAAAGAGCTCGGAGTAAGTCCGCGCGGCAAGAAGTGCGAAGGAATGGAAGGCCTGATCAAGGAGGCAAAGGGCCTTATCCAGGAAAGACCTGACCAGGACGTCCTCGATGCTGGCCTTATCTCGGCCGCTCAGCACGTGGAGCACTATGAGATGGCAGGCTACGGCACGATGCGAACGTATGCGCGTGAGCTGGGTTACGCCGGACAAGCCCGCACTCTGCAGATGACGCTGAATGAAGAGGGCGACACCGACAAGAAGCTCACGAAGATTGCAGTTCGCCGTGTAAATCTTGAGGCGCGAGCCTAGGCTTCAGGGGTAAATTGGTTGCGGCGCCTCGACGGCGCCGCACCATGCCTACTTCCAACAAACTCCAAATATTCGTTATCTGCGCCCCCGGTCTCGAGACTGTGACCGGGGCGGAGATGCTGCGCATTGGCATCAAGCCGACGAAGGTCGAGGCTGGTGGCATTTCGTGCGTTGGAAGTGTGCAGGATGTGATGCGGCTGAATCTCTGGCTCCGGACCGCGAGCCGTGTGGTAGTTCGCGTAGCAGAATTTCACGCGAGCACATTTCACGAGCTCGAACGCCGCGCAAAGAAGATCGAGTGGAAGCGGTTCGTGGATGACAAGACTCCGGTTGGATTCCGCGTTACCTGCAAGAAGTCCAAGCTGTACCACTCCGATGCCGTCGCTGAAAGATTCGCCAATGCGCTGACGGCCCAGGTAAAAGGCGCAAAGGCGGAGAAGAGTGATGAAGGCGATGACGATGATGCGGTCGCGGGCAACGCGCAGCAGTTCATTGTCCGACTGTTTCGCGACGATGTGACTGTATCCATAGACAGCTCCGGTGATCTGCTGCACAGACGCGGATACAGACTGTCCACTGCGAAAGCGCCAATCAGGGAAACTCTCGCGGCGGGCATGCTGCTCGCGGCCGAATGGTCTGGATCGAAGCCGCTCCTGGATCCGTTGTGTGGTTCGGGCACGCTTCCCATCGAAGCTGCACTGATCGCTCGAAACATTGCGCCGGGAAGTCGCCGTCAATTCGCATTCATGAACTGGCGCGGATTTGAAGGGCGCGGATGGCAGCTGATGCTGGCCGAGGCAGAAAAAAAGACATTGCCTAAAGCCCCGTCGCGGATCATGGCGTCGGATCGTGACGAAGGTGCGGTGAAGGCGACAATGGAGAATGCGACGCGGGCCGGCGTAAGTGCAGACATCGATGTCGCCCGAAAATCGATGACCGAAGCGATAAGTGAAGCTGGCGCCGGTGGACTGATGGTTGCCAACCCGCCCTACGGAAAACGAGTCGGAGAGGGGGCTGACCCCCGTGATCTCTACGCTTCGATGGGCAAGGCGGCGCGTGAAAATCTGGCCGGATGGGACATTACGATCGTGTCCAATGAGAGCCGCCTTATCTCCCAGCTTCGGATTCCGGTGGAGCTGTTATTCGCCGCGAGCAATGGCGGAATTCCGGTACAGGTAGTGAAGGGACGCGTGCCCGGATCAGGTAAGTGAGCACTTCTATTGTAGAGGAAGCTGTACGGAAGGGCAGAGTCGCATCACTCCAGACCTCACTCGGCGGCGTGCCAAAGAAGTACGCTTTCGTAGTAAATGTCTTGACTGACCGAATCGAAGGGGACGATCAGGCCAACAAGAAGTACCATGGTGGGCCGGATCGGGCGGTCTGTATTTTTTCCCAGGAGCGAATAGAAGCCCTAAAGGCGGAGGGTCACCCAATCTATCCTGGGTCAACCGGCGATAATCTGACGATCTCAGGCCTCGATTGGGACGAAATAGTGCCTGGAACGAGGCTTAAGGTGGGGGAAGTCGTTCTCGAGATCGCCAGCTATACGGCGCCGTGCAAAAAGATCAG
>JANLYJ010000384.1:0-3226 GCA_031365555.1 Gemmatimonadaceae bacterium
CGGCAATCGTACTCGTTCCTCTCTTGCCGCAGGTTCGGGCATTTTTGCCCATTGAACAGACAATGGTTCTTGTAATTCCGGCAGTGGCCGCGTGCGCTCTTGCCGGCTGGAGAAATGGCGAACGACTGGCCTTCGCCGCGATATGGGCTGTTGTTGCGGTTTGGATGCTCGCACAGAGCGCCGGTCCACCGGGAAGCTCTTACGATTACATGGCGAGAGGCTGGGCACTGCTGCTGGCCGCCTGCTTTGGATTGTCGGCGATTTTCGCGACAGGGCTTTCCTTTTTTCCGCGTGCACTCGCTTCACTGGGTGTCGCTACTCTCATCGGCTTTGGGTTCGCGGCCAGTGGACCCGGGGGCGCGGCTAGAGTGGCAAACGTCGCGAAAACGGAATTCCTCAGGCGCAACAGCGAATCGATCAACAACCTGCAGCAAAAGGCCGGAACGAAAGAGTGGCAGGATCTGACGGCAAACTCGACGTATCTCGCTTCAGTCCCTGAAATGCAGGAAAAGCAGCTGCGGGCGATTCCTGATTATTCGAGCACACTGGTAGCGGCACTTCTGGGACTGGAGTCACTGGCAGCTCTCGCCTTTGCCTGGGCCGTATATCACAGGTTCGCGACCCACCCTGTAGGTCCGCGGCTGGGCCAGCTGCGGGAATTCCGGTTTAACGACCAGCTCGTCTGGGGATTGGCCGTTGGGGCGACTATTTTTCTGTTGCCCCCGTTTATTGAAGGGCGAAGCGCCGGATTGAATCTTCTGGTGTTCTTTGGAGCCCTTTATGTACTGCGTGGTCTTGGGATCCTCGCCTGGATGACCAGGGGTCGCGCTTTGATGGTAGCACTCGTTTTAGCCACGCTTCTGGCGTGGCCACTTGTTGGAATACTTGCGCTTGGCCTCGGGCTGGGCGATACATGGCTGGATTGGCGTAAAAGAGCTCAAAGCGTTTGAGCCTCGCTGTACCGGTCGATAACCGTTTGAGATAAGGATCAGGCAATGGAAGTCATTCTAAGACAGGCAGTCGAAAAGCTGGGTCACCCCGGCGACATCGTGAAAGTTTCACCGGGATACGGCCGCAATTTCCTGCTTCCCCGTGGCCTCGCCTACGAAGCAACCGCGGGCAACCGCAAGCGGATCGAACAGGAGCGTCAGCGCCTCGACAGCGCCGAAGAGGCACGCCGTGGGGCGGCTTCCGAGATCGCGACCAAGCTCGAGCAGGTTTCACTGACCTTCTCGGCACGCGTCGGTGAGGAAGGCAAGCTCTTTGGATCGGTTACCTCGTCCGATATCGCAGCCCAGCTCGAGCAACAGGGATTCCATATCGAGAAGCGTCAGATCGAGCTTCACGATCCTATCCGTTCACTTGGTGTTTACCGCGTTCCCATCCGCCTGCATGCAGATGTGCACCCGGAGATCAAGGTCTGGGTCATCAAGCAGTAAGTTGGATCGATGAGAAAGCCCGAAGCTCTGCGCTTCGGGCTTTTTTTCGTTTACCCAACTGGCGTGCGAAATGCACTTTTGCAGACCAAGCGGAACTTTTATCCAAGCGGTATGATACTGTAGATGCTGAGCGGTTCCCGACTATGGGAGCTGTCCGGCTGGCACTCCTCTAACCACCCGAATGGCCACTACCCTCCCGGAAGTAACTACGGCTGCCCAGCGCGCTGCAAGCCTGTGCCTGGACATGAAAGCCAACGACGTCGTCCTGTTGAACCTGCACGGCGTCACCGATATGACCGACTACTTCATTATTGCAAGCGGAACTTCCGACACGCATGTCCGGTCTATAGGGGAACACATAGTTGAAGTGTTGAGAAAAGAGGGATTCCGGGTGCAGCACACTGAAGGGTTGCAGGGGGGCCGCTGGGTGTTGCTCGACTTTGTCGATTTCGTCGTGCATGTATTCCATCCGGCACTGCGGTCTTTTTATCAGATAGAGCGTCTTTGGAGCGATGCCGAACAGGTCAGCATCGAGACTACGGGAGCAACAAAATGAGAGTGCTACGAGGATTTGCGATTGCGGCGGCGCTCTGTGCCGCTCAGGCAGCCAGCGCCCAGGGCTACTTCGGCCAGAATCAGGTTCAGTACAAGCATTTCAACTGGCGGGTTTACGAGACGGAGCACTTCCTCGTTCACTACTACCCTGAAGAAAAAACTGCTGCACTCGATGGCGCCCGGATGGCAGAGCGGTCGTACGCGCGCCTGGCACAGGTGCTTGGTCACCAGTTTCGTGAAAAGAAGCCGCTCATTTTCTACGCGTCGCGCGCTGACTTCGGGCAGAACAACATCACCGGAGATTTAGGTGAGGGCGTGGGTGGAGTTACCGAATCGGGACGTCACCGCCTCATCCTGCCATTTACCGGCGACTATCGCAGCTTCGAGCGCGTGCTCGCCCATGAAATGGTCCACGAGTTTCAGTACGACGTTTTTGCGCGCGGAAAGGCCGGCGCTAATCAGCAAAACATCGAACGGATAAATCCGCCGCTCTGGTTCATGGAAGGAATGGCCGAATATCTCGCGATCGGCCCCAACCACACCCTGACCACCAACTGGCTGCGTGACGCTGCCGTTGCCGGCAACGTTCCGACGCTCGCGCAGATGACAGACCGACCGGACAAGTTTTTCCCGTATCGTTTCGGTGAATCGCTCTGGCAGTATGTAGGTGAGCGCTGGGGTGACGCTGCAATCGGTGAAGTGCTGCAGGCAACGCCAACTGTTGGCGTCGACCGCGCTATCCAGCGGGTACTGGGACTCCCGTTAGACGAGCTTAGCAGTGACTGGCGCGAGTGGGTTCTTTCGCGCTACCTCAAGGAAGCATCAGGCATGGACCGGGCACGCGCATACGCGCAGCCGCTGCTGACACACAGACTGAGCGGCGGCGAAATCTTCCTCGCGCCAACGCTTTCCAACGACGGCAAGTACATCGTTTTCCTATCCAACGGCGAATTCAGCCGAGGAGAGGTGTTCATCGATTTGTGGCTCGGTGACGCCAAGACCGGAAAGCGAATCAAGCGGCTGGTGAAGAGCACACTGGATCCGAATTTCGAGGAGCTGCGTCTGCTGTATTCGCAGAGTGCGTTCTCGAATAGCGGGAAGTATCTCGCGTTCACGGCAATGCGTGAAGGAAAGGATGTTCTCTACATCATGGAACCGGAAACGCAGAAGATCCTGCGGCGCATCGACACGGATCTAGACGGGATGACCGGACCGACCTGGTCGCCCGACGA
>JANLYJ010000399.1:0-7916 GCA_031365555.1 Gemmatimonadaceae bacterium
AACGCGCGTGTTGTTGATTCCAACGCAGGCGGAGGATTTCGTCAGATCCAGGTAAATGACCTGCGTCGCGTCGGAGTCGCTGGACTGATCTTTCCCGTGAAGTACGGACGCATTCGCCCGTACGCCGGAATTGGGTTCAACCTGGATCTGTTAGGCGATGCTGCGGTCGTGATCGACAGCACGGCCACAACCTCAAATCCGCCCGACGGGAGCTTCTCCAGCAGAATTGCAGAACGGCGGAGCCAGATCGCATTGATGTTCCTCGGCGGCGCACAGGCTGAAGTGTCGAGACTGGCAATCTTCGCCCAGGCTTCGGTTGTTCCGGATGCGGGTGAGTTACTGATCGGGCGAAATCCGATCGTTGGGGTTCAGTTTGGTTTGCGCTACAACGTCGGGACGTCGATAGATCGGAGCCGATAGGGTTTTTGGTTCGCACGTAGGGCACGTAGGATACACGTAGGTTCACGTAGAGGTGCAACAACAACTGCAACTAATTGGGGGAACTGCACGGACTTATAGTCGCGAGTGCAGTTCCCCCTATTTTTGCAGTCCTACGTGTCACTACGTGCATGCTACGTGTCCTACGTGCGAACCAACGATACTGTCTACGTTATCGGGCGTGTGAGACGTACGGATTGTTCTTTACGATCCATCGGAGTGGCCAGTCGACGGCTTTTGTAATTCCGATTCTCGGGGTGACTGTGACTTCCGAATCTGGAATAACCGCCCCTCTTCGAATTACCAGTGCGCCCCGCTGGAGTGGGATACCGTTCATCTCCCGACCGATTCCAAGCGCCAGGCAAAGTTTGCCCGGGCCGTTGGTGAGATCGATGTCGCGCTTAACGCGCGGGCGGCGGCGGTGCATCAGGGGGATTCCCTCGAGCGGTTCAACTGCACGAACAAGAACCGCGCTCGGCAGTCCTTGTTCACGCGTGACTGCATTGAAGCACCAGTACATGCCATAGATGAAATAGACATATGACAGTCCAGGTTTTCCGTAGAGCGGAGCGGTTCGGCGGGTGAGCCCGGCGAAAGCATGACAAGCTTCGTCATGATCGCCTACATAGGCTTCTGTTTCTACAATGACACCGCTGGCGACGCCGTCCTCAGTTTTGCACTGAAGGACGGCGCCCAGCAAGTCGCGAGCAACGAGCTCTGTCTCGCGATTATAAAACGATGCGGGAAGTATGGCTCCCGCTTTCGTTCTCACTCCTCGCTTGCAGGAGTTGAAGCTGCACGTGCACGACTCCGGGGAGCGCGCTTGGTGCGAGTACGGGCAGGCTTCGGCGTATCACTTTCTGCCACCGCTGCCTTTGGCTTACGCGTTCCACGGGTGGGACGCTTTGCCGGTGCCTTGGTGTTAGCAGGTGAATCCTGGGCTACCGGATTATCGGAGACATTGGGAAGCTCGGTCGCCGACGGTGCAGCAACTACCGGCTTTGCGACTCCTCCAACAACTCCAACGCTCAGCAGGTTCGCCGGCACTCCACCAGGTGTCTTGGATCCGAATGGATTCCGTCCGCGCACGACTCGATTGCCCATCGTTTTCTGATGAACAGGCGGCGTTGTGGACTTTGCAGGCGGCGGGGTTGTGTCTGCCAGCTGCTGCGCTACAGGCGCTGCCGTTGCCGACCCGGCGACTTCAAAATCACCACCGCGCTTCCGGAGATCGACAACATCTGCATCATGTGCATCCTGAAGGATGCGCGTGAAGTTGCGCTCACTCAGGCTTTCACTGTCGCGGCCGAGCAGCTCGCGAGCTGCTGCACGAACCTTGGAAGCGGGAACAGATGCGTTTCCACTGACAAGGGTGCCGACCGCACGACGCACAAGCTGGAAGGCTTCATCGCGTGTGAGTCTTATTCCGGTGGCTCCGATGCCATCCGAAACAGCGGCTGCTGGAGCAGGCGCCGGGGTCGGTGCAGCAACAGTTGATTCAACAGCGGTTTCAGCGGACGCTGAAGCAGCTGGTGCGGCGGTAGACGCCTCGTCACGTCGAGGTCTACGATCGCGTCCGCGACCACCACGACGGCTGCGCTTTGCGTCGTCGGTGGGTGATGCTGCCGCAACCGACGGCGCTGCTGCTGCTTCGACTGTCTTCGCCTCGATTGGTGCGCCATTAGTTGACGGCGGGCCAACTTCCATCTGGCCATTCTGCAAGCGCGTCAGAGCGATCAATCCCTTCTGTGAAGCTTCCTGCACGAAGCGGGAGAACTTCGCCATGCCGAGATTCTTTTCGTCGAACGAGCTGTCGATCGTCTGCATGACCTGCTTGAGACGGTCGGCGCGCATTACGTCGCCGTTCTTGGTCATGCGACCAATTGCTTCAGTGACGAGCTGCCATGGATCCCACTTGACCGTTTCCTCTTCGCCAAACTTTACGAGACCGGCGAGTGCGTTGTAGCTGTAGTACTCATCGCAATTCTGCACGAGCAGGTCGCTCGAGGATTCGCGGATGCCGACGCCGATTACATACTTGCCATATTCCTTGAGCTTGATGACAAGGCTGGAAAAGTCCGAGTCGCCTGAGAGAAGAATGAACGTTCCAATCTCGGGGCGGACGAAGACAAGCTCCATCGCATCGATGGCAAGGCGAATGTCAGTCGCGTTCTTCTTCGCCGACCCGTAGGCCGGGGAGAAGATGAGGTCGATCGACGATTCGGTGAGAGGCACGACATACTGCGGGTAACGGCGCCAGTCTGCGTATGCACGCTGAACGGCGACTTTTCCCTTTACGATGTCGGAGGAGAGGAGATTTCGCAGCTCGGTCTGAAGGTCCGACCGAATTCCCATGGTTACGTTGTCGAAATCAATTAGAAGGCAGGCATTTGGAGCATGGTGGATGGGACCACCGGGAGCACTTGAAACCGCCTGGGGTCCGCGATGGACCGGGGCGATTGGACGACGCGCGATTGGATGCGCCGCCCGGGAGGGACGTGGTGTCATTTGTACTTTTGGAAATGTGGCGGTTGCACGCCTGAGGCACTTAAAGCGCCGGCTGCGGACCAGATGCCCGCGAACTAGTTTCGCGGTGGTGCGTCTTCAGGTTCATCAGCAGTTGATCTTTCTGGATCTCCGGGAAGCTTTTCTTCCGGGAGGACCAACGCTTAAAGAATCCTCGAAGTCGCGCCTAACCCCTGTAATTTAGCATACTTAACCCATGAAGCAACTGCGTTTCCGCACCCGGCTCATCGCTATCCTGTCGCTCTTCGCGATAGTGCCTGCGCTGGCGCTAACGCTAATGTGGACAGCGACCCTCAGCACGGCGCTCCCGTTTGTGAGCGGAAAGGCGGCATGGGAACGCACTGCCGCAAGCGGCCAGACAGCCATCGCAGAGCTTCGGAAAGGCACGTTGACTGTGAAAGAGCGCAGCGCACTGACGGCGCATGAGCGTGAGCTGCGAACCTCAGTCGAACAATCGCAGCGTTACAGCTTCCTCGCGTCGCGCACTATACGTGTGGTTCTCCTCGCCGGATTTATTGCCCTCGTATTCCTTAGTATTGTAGTATCGCGGGTTGCAGGCCACCTGAGCCGCCAGCTTAGTCGTCCACTCGACGAGATCGTTCATTGGACCGAGCTGATCGAAAAGGGTGAACCGATACCCGACCCTGAGACGATAGCACCAAAGCGCGGTGCGCCCGAGTTTGAAACCCTCCGGTTTAGAATGCGAAGCATGGCTGGAGCTCTCGATCTTGGACGCCGGCGCGCGGTGGAAGCCGAGCGCCTGCGTGCTTTCAGGGAGAGTGCTCGGACAGTCGCGCACGAGCTGAAGAATCCATTGACGCCAATTCGCTTCGCACTCGACCGGCTGAGGCGTGAAGTTTCACCGGAGCTCCAGGAAAACATCGAGGTGATCGAAACCGAATCGAACCGCCTCGAACGCATGGCGCGAAGCTTCTCAGAGTTCGGCCGCCTTCCCGAAGGAACACAATCAAGCATCGACGTGGGTGAAATGGCGCGTTATGCGGCGAGTTCGTCTATCCCCGAAAGCGTGCAGCTCGATTTGGACATCCCCACGGACATCAAGCGGGTTACCGGGCATCACGATGCGCTGTCCGCGGCGCTCTCCAACCTTCTTCTTAACGCAGTCGATGCATGCAACGGGAACGGTAAGGTGAACGTCACGGTAAAGAACACGCGGCTCGGTGACCGCGAAGCCGTTTCGATTGCAGTACGTGACAACGGCTGCGGAATTCCGCCTGGTCAGCTCGAACGAATTTGGGATCCGTACGTGACCCACAAACCCGGCGGGACCGGGCTCGGCCTCCCGATTGCGCGACAGACTGTCGTTGCGCATGGTGGCAACATTGAAACAAAGAGCATTGTCGGAGAAGGAACGGAAATCACCGTGACATTACCAACGGGAGTCTAGATGAATGCAGGAGTTGTAGTCCCGCTCGGCGCTTTTGCCATGATCATTACTATCTCGATTTTCGTTCCGCTTGTGAGAGCATACGCAAAGCGGCTCGAGAACCGCTCGCAGGTGGCTGTAATCCCAGCAGAAGTTACGAGCAGGCTCGAGCGAATGGAGCAGGCGATAGACTCGATCGCAGTTGAAGTCGAGAGAATCTCAGAGGGTCAGCGATTCACGACCAAACTGCTTTCCGAAGGCGCCAAGACGCCCGTCCCGCGGCCTGAGTAGTTGTGCCGACAGTACTGATCGCAGACGACGAGCCCAATATCAGACGTATGGTCGGCGCGCTGCTTGGCGCCGAGGGCTATGACGTTTGCGATGCAGCAAACGGGAGCGAGGCAGTAGCGCAGGCTACTCGCGGGGATGTAGACGTAGCACTGATCGACCTCATGATGCCGGGCGAGCTGGACGGAATGGGCGTTTTGAAGAAGATCCGAGAGCGGTTCCCGGACATGCCAGTAATCATGATGAGCGGACGCGCTGGTCTGAGTGACGCGGTCAGCGCAACCAAGCTGGGCGCGTACAATTTTCTGGAAAAGCCGCTGACGCCCGAGGGAGTTCTGCTTGCTGTGGGGTCTGCATTCGAGTTGCAGCGCACCCGCCGTGTAGCGCGTGAGCTGCGTGAAGAGCTTGGTCTCGTTGGCCAGATGGTGGGCGAAAGCCCGGAGATGGAGGCTGTGCGCGCACTCATCGAGCGCGTCGCGCCAACTGATTCACGCGTACTGATTACAGGCGAGTCGGGCACCGGCAAGGAGCTGGTTGCCAGTGCGATTCACGACGGGAGTCCGCGACGCGACCGTCCTTTCGTTCGCGTCAACTGCGCAGCACTTCCCCGCGATCTTGTGGAGAGCGAAATGTTCGGGCACGAGCGTGGAGCATTTACCGGAGCTACGCAGGCGCGTGCGGGCAGATTTGAACTCGCGCATACGGGAACACTTTTTCTCGACGAGATCGGAGATCTGAGCGCCGAAGCCCAGGCGAAACTGTTGCGGGCAATCGAGGCTCGCGAAATTCAGCGCGTTGGAGGCAACAAGACACTCAAGATCGATGTAAGAGTGATTGCTGCGACCAACCAGGATCTGCAGGCGGCAGTGAAGTCGGGAGATTTTCGCGAGGACCTGTATTTCAGGTTGGCCGTGCTTCCAATCGCACTGCCTGCTCTCAGGCAGCGGGCGGGTGATATTCCTGCTCTCATCGCGCATTTTTCGGAGCAGTACCGGAAGCGCACCGGGCACCGGCCGCCTGTTTGGACCCGTGAGGCCGTCGATGTGATGTGCGGATATGGATGGCCCGGAAATGTTCGTGAGCTGGCGAACATTGTGGAGCGTGTTGCCATTTTGCATTCACGCGCCCCGATAACGGCCCACACAATTCGCGAGATTCTTTTCGGCGGCGACGCGCAGGTAAAAACTGATCTCGGTGGCAGCGAGTCCGAAGTGCAGCCTCTGAACGAGACCATGGACTCGGTCGAGCGTCGTCTCATAATGCGGGCATTGAAGCTGGCAAAGGGAAATGTTTCCGACGCCGCGAGGATGCTGGAGACCGATCGCGGGAATCTTTACAGGCGAATGAAGCGTCTTGGTATAGCAGGCCAACCGGTGAAGTCATGATTAGAAGAACACGCGCTACAGCGCTGGTTTTGAGTTTGGTGTTACCGTCGATTGCGGAGGCTCAGTCGCGAGACTCAGTCGTGGCTGATAGTGGGGTGAGTATTCGCTCGCTTTGGAGCGGATCTCCCGACCAGACGGGACTGACCATCACATCAGGTAAGCGGTACAACCGTGTTACCGGACTGCCTGTCGTGTTCGGTCCGATCTACCGCGACAGCGGGGACCATGTTACCACGCGAATCGCTGCGATGGGAATCTGGAGGAGCGCCAACAACTTCCGCTGGGACAGCGAAAACATCGGCCATGTGGCGTCAGCCGGATTTCGCTTTGGACATGAACGGAAGCTCGGCTTTGATTTGCAGACATACGACTTTGTGGACGGAACTCAGTCATGGCAGATGGGTGAGCCAGAGACTGGACTCGCTGCCTTTTTCCTCCATCGGGATTACGACGACTATTACGGAAGGCATGGTGGCTCGATAGCGGGCTCGCTTGGAGTCGGTGCCCGTTCCCGCGTACAGATGGAGCTTCGCAATGAACGCTGGGCTTCGCGCGAAGTGCGGGACGTCTTCACCATTTTTCGGAATGGCGAGCCGTGGCGGGATAATCCGCGCGTCGATGACGGTGTCGTGCATCTCGGCTTGCTAAGCGCCGTGGTGGACACGCGGAATGATGCGTCGTCGCCGCTGTATGGATGGCTGATCAACGCAGAGTATGAGAATGCACGCGGCGAGTTCGACAGCTTTGGCCCAACGTCTCTGGCGGCGCGGGTCGGGCCATCCAGCGTCGTTCACTACGGCCGATTCTTTCTGGACCTTCGCCGTTACAATCGGATTTCACCGAGTGATCAGGTCAACTTGCGCTTTGTGCTCGGAGGCTGGATGCACGGTGACGAGCTGCCACTCCAGCGCCGCATGTCTGTCGGCGGAGTCGGCACCATTCCCGGCTTCGACTTCAGGCGTCGCCTGGCTGGAGACGACAAGGCGCAGTGCGGTGAGTTTCCGGTTCTTCCTGGAAACCCCGCTCAGTGTGAGCGCGTTGCCCTGCTGCAGATAGAGTACAGCACGCGGCTTGGTGAGCGCGCACTGGAACCGATCAACTTCGGACGCTATCGAGGAAGGCTCGTTCTTCGTCCAACGATCATCGCATTCGCGGATGCCGGTCGCGGTTGGCTCGTAGGACCACGAACGGGAAACACACAGTACCCCTCCGGGTCGGTCCCGAGCTTTTCGACATTCATGACAGATGTCGGTGTCGGATTTGATGTCGGGTCGGCAGCGCTGTATGTAGCAAAGGCCGTGTCGCTTACAAAGGAACCTGCAAATGTGTTTCTTCGCATCCGCAGGAGATTCTAGAAGGTGTTTTTGAGAGCGTTAGTTGTTTTGCTGTTCGTTTCGGCGCCCATACTGGCGCAGGATCGTCCGTCCGTGCAGATCACGGTTCCACGCGCGGACGCGTCGGCGCAGGTGACGAATGAACCGGGTGGACCCAGGTCACCGGTGGTTTCTTCCGCTGGAGTGCTTTCATCGGGCCAGATTCGGAGTCTGGTAGCCAATGGCTTCCCGGCACGGATGCACTACAAGCTGGAAGAGTGGGCAGTCGGGCGAATTTTCGACAACCTGAGACGAACTGTTGAGTGGGACGTTGTGGTGAAGTTCGATCCGCTCGCGAAAATATTTCAGGCCTACCGACTTGTTGGTGACAGGGCCGTGCGACTTGGTGACTTTCCGGATTTCAATTCAGCTGTTAGCGCGGCTGAGGGGCCATACGTGACGCTGATGCCGCCACCGAAGCGTGGACAGCGGAGCTACAACTCGATTGTGCTCGAGGTTGAAAGTTTGTCGCTGACCGATCTCGATGAAGTTGAGCGGTGGCTGCGGGGCGAGCTCAAG
>JANLYJ010000437.1:0-6452 GCA_031365555.1 Gemmatimonadaceae bacterium
TACAAGTCGAAGCCGTCCCTTCCCTTTCAGCGGGAACACGAGAAGAAAGTCCGCGTCTTCGAGGTCAACATGCAGCTCGTTGTCAGTCACAGGTCCTTCGGCAATGACATCGGCTACATAAAACATTCCTTCGTATGTGCCGCCAGGAAATCCAATTCCCAGTTGATGCCGAACAGCGGATGACGCACCATCGCATCCGGCCACGTATGGCGCCCGCAACTTTTCTTCGGCGCCGGCTTTGTTTTTTAGTACGACGCTGACACCGTCACCAGTTTGCGCGAGTGACACAAGCTCCGTCTCGCGTTCGACGTGCACTCCGAGCTCGGCGAGTTTAGAGATGAGCAGCTTCTCATGTGCATCCTGCGGGTACACGAGTGCAAAGGAGAATGGACTGATGCCCTTCCCGATTTCGCCGAGCGGCATGCGTGCAGCTTTCTTTCCGCGAACCCAGACGTTGATGCCGCGGATTTTTACGCCGTCGTTAACAACTGCGTCGGCGAAACCGATTTGGTCGTAGAGCTCCAGCGTTCGTGCCTGCACTGCGAGAGCGCGCGAGGTGGTGCCGGGAAGAGCCAGTTTGTCGATGATGCGTACTGGCACTCCTAGCTTGGTTAACCAGAGCGCGAGGTTGAGGCCGGTGGGTCCGGCCCCGACGATCAGGACTCGTTCGGGGTGCATCTATATAAAGTGCGACGAATTGGAATGTGGCGCGACTGTGCGGCGCACTTGGGAACTTCAACTGAGAACTGCCATGGCTACCGGCAGCCGGCTATTCGGCTACCCGCTGCCGGTGAATACAGCGCGTCGCCTTGAACAAGATTGTTGACCTTGCGGGATGCCGGCGGCGAATACGCGGAAAGCCGGCCGCCATGTCAGTTCTCAGTCGCGGTTTCCGGTGCAGTCCACGCCATCTCCGCGTTCCGGTACACAAGCTTCGGCGCACGCTTTCTTCGAAGCCGCCACACCCAGTATAGAATGGCAAGCAATGGAAGGACGACCGGGATCATCCGCAGCTTTATATCCAGAAATGGTTCGGGCAGGATCATCGCAACCCGTTTCCGAATAGTGAAGAATGAGCCCGATGCCATGAAGAGTCCGAAACACATCCTCCACAGGTGTCGCACCAGTCGCGGCTTGCCGCGCGGCAGCCCTATGCGGATCATGCGGTAATCCCCGAGTGATGCGAGGAGCATGACTGTTCCGAGGAACAGGATCATCGGAACCGGAACACCGTCTTTCAGGAGGTGCCCGGCAGCGAGCGTTCGGATTCCATCCATCATCAGAAGGGATCCCCCTATTAGCGCAAACAGCATCAAACCAACGTTCATTTGCTTCGAGACAGGTCGCATTGTTGTAAGACCTGTGATGACCGTGTAAGCGGCGATAGCTCCCCCGACGATGTTGCCGAGGAGGGCGCCTGTAACTCCCATAGTCGCCATGCCAGCTACGAATGCAAATCCGCTCCGGCGGTGAAGCGTCGAACCTTTCGGGGCGAACAGCGCAGTGAAGCCAGTGACTACTCCCACCGCCCCACCTGAGATGTGAACGACGGTGAGCGGTGTCACGCGATTGCCTTGGCTGGGTGTGTTCCCTTCAAGATCAGCCAGAACGCAAGCGGCACCTCAAAGAAGATCATCGGAATCCAGACAAGAATGCCCGCTTTCACGAATCGCGTCATCTCGAGAGGGAGCACTATCACAAGGAGCGCCGAAGCGACGACTCCAATCCAGCCAAGCGCGACGGGAATACTTCGTCCCCTGACAAAGAGAATGGAAAAAATCAGGCTGCCTACAGCGAAGCAGAATCCCGCGAGCAGAAAGGTCCAGCTCCCGCTCTTGAAGAGAAGCGAGGCGATCGCAGTTGTGTCCGCAGTATTTGCCCCTTCGGTTGCCAGCCACATGAGAGCCAGTGTTTGCGCTACCGCGACAATTCCGATTGTACCCTCGATGATGCGACTCACCATCGCCGCAATTGCGAGTTCGTTGTCAACGTCTCGGGTCAGCGCATACATCGTAATTCCGAGCGTGATGGCGCAGGCCACCTCAATCAGTGTGTGCAGGATCTCGAGACCAAAGAGCGTGGGATGACTCGCCAGTGCAGCAAGACGCCCGCCCGTCCCCACTCCCCCGATTTTGCTGGAGAGGAACATGTTTCCGATTCCGGTCACTATGTAGAGAAGCAGTGCCGAACCAGCGACGCGTGCGTTGGTCTTTTGTGTCATACTGCAGCCTCCAGGGCTGTTCGCAGCTCGGTCCTGCGGAATGTTTTCTTCCGGCGAATGCGCCAGAGCCAGTAAATCATTGTCACCAGAACCGCGATGACGGGAATCATCAGCACGCGATATCCACGTATCGCCTCGGGGACGATCTGCGTTCTTACGGAAAGTGAGATCGACGCAACGAAAAGCGCGAAGCACATTCTCCACAGGTGCCGAGCAACCCTCACTCTTCCCTTTCGCGCGCCCCGGGTCAGCACACGATAGTCGCCGAACGCTCCGAGTAGTCCGATCGTGCCGAACATGAAGAATGGAAATGCGGGTATTCCGTCGCGCTTGCCTCCACTCGCAATTGCCTCGATGCCCATCGCAACAGTCGCGATACCAACGGTCAGTGCGACAAGCAGGGTCGCGAGGTTCAAGCGTCGCGATCCTGCAAGCGAAGGCCGGACAGTCGTGAGCGCAGTAAGGGCCGCGTATGAAGTCAGGACCGCGGCTGGAATGTTGACGGCAGGAGCCTTGTCGCGGATGAGGGCCAACGCAGTCCCGGTGACGCCCATTACGAGAATCACATAGACGAACAGTCTTCCCGTCCTACGATGGGTCACTGCCCCCTTGGCGGAGTACAGCGCAACAAATCCGAATGCCATTGCCAGCGCGCCGGCTGCAACGTGCACAATTAGTGTGATGTCCATGCCGGACCTACGTAATAACTAAGTTTATAGTTTCACAAGAGTATTACAGTCGAAACATCCCGCCTCTTTGCGCCGTATGGCCCTCAGGCGGTATTACTTAGTTATTCGTCGAGCCGGAGACTGCGCGAATGCTGTGTGTGCTATATGTGAATGTGATGGGAGCCTTCTTTGGTGTGGTCGGCCTGCTCATCGAGCGGGTAATTCCGCCAAACTGGTCGCGGCGCTGGCTATGGTGCGCGGTAATCGCCGTTTCAATGTTCCTGCCGGGATACTCGAGGGTGCACAACACCTCATCGGTTATGGCAGCGTTCGATCACAACAGCGCAGCAGTCTCCTGGATGGATCCAGCATGGTTTCTGCGCGCAGAGTCGCTCAATATCTGGATCCAGAGATTCTGGCTGACAGCGACGTTCATGCTCCTCTTATGGGGAGTTACCAACATCTCACGCATTGCCCTTCTCCTCCGCTCGGCCCGCCGCAGAATCACGGATGCCCCTGCGACTGTAGATGGAGTTCCAGTCGTCGTGACTGAGTCGCTCGGGCCCGCAACTGTAGGATTGCTCAGGTCACGCGTAGTGTTGCCTAAGTGGGTGCTCGCTCTCCCCGGCCTTCAACGCAGCTACGTCGTACGCCATGAAGCCGAGCACCGGCGCGCTCACGACGCTCATCTTCTTTTTTTCATGTCTTTGGGCCTGTTGCTCGTTCCCTGGGATATCGCACTCTGGTGGCAGCTGCGCCGCCTGCGGCTCGCGGTTGAAATGGATTGTGATAACCGCGTCGTCGCCGCACTCGGAAATCCTCAGGCGTATGGTGAGCTGCTGTTCAAGGTTGCAGAGGCATCAAGCCGAGGATCGAGATTGCAGCCTGCATTCCTGGGTGGCGGCTTGTTGGAGCAGCGCCTGACCGCTTTACTTCAGCCCACACAACTCAGACGATTCCAGAAATTTCTTCTGCCAGCACTGGCAATAGCTCTCCTCGTCCTCACCATCAGAATGCCGCATCCAATCATGAAAGCCGACCACAGCGCACACAATCCGGTGATCGCTAAGCGATGACAAAGCTCCATCTTACCCAGCGGGAACTGGATATAATGAGTGCGCTCTGGGAGCTTGGCGAAGCGACTGTTACCGAAGTGCGCGACAAGGTAGACCCGGATCTGGCCTACACGTCGATATCAAGCATGATTCGAACTCTGGAGATGAAAGGCTATGTGTCCCACCGCCGGGGCGAGGGAAAGACTCACGTCTACTTCCCGGTCATCGAAGCGGAAGCTGCAGGCGCAAGTGCTTTGAGTCGCGTGCTCGACAAAATCTATGGCGGTTCGCCAATCAAGCTGCTCGCGCATTTGGTAGAGCAAAAGAAGATTCCGGCGAAGGACCTCGACAAGATGAGGGAGCTGCTCGCCAAGTCGAAGGGAGCCAAACGGAAGTAGCCGCGCGTCACATCGCGACGATAACCTTTCCCCTGACGTGTCCCTCCACGAGGTGCGCCAAGGCAAGCGCGGTGTCCTCGAAGCGGTAAACGCTGTCGATCAGCGGTTTTACTTTTCCTTCCTCGATCATCGTGCGCATCACGCCCAGATCGGTGGGATTCACGTTTCCGACCATGAACACGATCTTTTTCTTCGCAAACCACGAGAGCCAGAGCAGCTTGAGGAGGCGTGGAACCGGTCCGACAAGACGTCCTCCGGGACGCACGCCAATATTCAGCAGCCGGCCAGTTGGCTTGAGGACGCTCAGCAATTTCCCAACGCGGTGGTTACCGACCGCGTCGAAAACCATGTCATACTCGATCCCGGCATCGGTGAAATCTTCCTTGGAATAGTCAATGACATGATCAGCGCCGATCTGGAGCATCAGCTCAATGTTGCGGGTACTGCACACGGCTGTCACTTCCGCTCCCATCGACTTGGCTATCTGCACCGCGTATGACCCGACGCCGCCAGCAGCGCCATTCACCAGGATTTTTTGCCCGGCCGTAACCGAGCCTTTGTCTCTCAGCGCCTGAAGAGCCGTCATTGCAGCGACTGGAATTCCTGCCGCTTCCTCGAAAGACATTGCGCTACCCTTGATTGCCACCTTCCCCTCCTCGGCGCATAGATACTCGGCAAATGCGCCGTGTGCCGATCCAAACACTTCATCGCCCGGCTTCAAATTCAGTACGCTCGTGCCGACCGATTCGATTACCCCCGAAAAATCCACGCCGCATGTGATGCGTTTCGGACGCCTTAGTCCGGTCATGAGGCGCATCACCAAAAGCCCTTTCATGAAGTGGTAGTCGAGTGGGTTCGCCGCTGCTGCTCGAATCTGGACCAGCACCTCACTCGCGGCTGGCACGGGCTTGGGAATCTCCTCCAGTTTCAGGACATCCGGCGACCCGTACTCGCGGTACACGAATGCTTTCATATGCCTCTACTTAAGGGACGCCATGGCTTTCCTGATGTCAGAATCGTGATGTCGATGCGATGCATGACCCGCGCGCGAACAACTATTTCACCTTTAGCTACAGTCATGCGACACTGCCCACAAGCATCTCTCCCACTGAAGTGTATTGGTAGAAGTCTGCGCCCAGCGCCCGGGCGAACAGGCCGGAATCGCCCGAGCCGATTGGGCACGCTGCCAAATTCATTGCAGTGGCTACAAGATGGGTTGTCTGTAGCGCCGCGCCAACTTCCTTGAGGATCAGTGAATAAGCCATCCCATCATACCGAGCGTTAACGCGGTCAAAGTCTGAAGCCAGGATGATGAGCAACTGTCCTTCTCCGTCCTGAACAGCAGCGGCACGGGCGGCGCGCACAAGCGCTCTAGCCACTGATGCATCTGCAACCATGCCCAGGTGATGTCCGGACCGGTCATAGAGGTACAGCGCGGGGTCCAGACCTTCGCACTCAGCGACTGCAACGTAGAGATCGAGGGAGTGACAACTGCCGCCGCTTGGGTAAAGCCTCGCTACGGATTCAGTGCCATCGGGCAGGATGCGACCCTCTTCACGCGCCGAGCGGAAGAGCAGCTGCGCCAGTTGTGCGATGGTCATGGCACGCGTGTCATTTGCGCGGAGCGATCGGCGCGCAGCCAGGACTTCATCGAGCGAGCAATCTTCGGAGATTGAACCCGCTGGCAACTCTATCTTTGCATGCACGACCGGATGAAAGCGCTCACCAGATGGTTTGGCTGCTCGTCCGCGCGGGCCGGGTCCATGCCCAATTCTGCTGCGCGAGTGCTGGCCTGCATCTTCAACAGTCCAATTCTCTTTTCCCGCGTCCGCATCGGAGAGTAGACCTGCAGAGTGGAGTCCCGAGATCAACGCGTCCAGAGTGTTTGAGGCAGGGCGGTCGGGCATAGCGAACTCGCCGAACGAATTAAACGCATGCACAGAACGAAGTTCGACGTGTGCCAGCGCTACGGGCGACTCCACAATGAAATAACCATTTGCCATGCGCAACGCCGCAAAACGAGAGAGAACAGGATCGGCGCTCAACGTCTTTTGGACTGGACACCAGTCAGCTGAATGAGGAACGATCACTATGTCGTCACCCCGGACGG
>JANLYJ010000439.1:0-7054 GCA_031365555.1 Gemmatimonadaceae bacterium
GATTGGTTGCCGGGTTCGACTGCGTCTCTGCGACCTCAGTCGATGAATAAAGTGATCTCCGCTGCACGAGAAGCAGCGCTTGAGTTTCTACTCCCGATCGCCTGTGTGTCATGCGACCGCCTGATAGGCAAAGATGAGAAAGGCGTAGTATGCGGAACCTGCTGGTCACGACTAAAGACCCTCCCGCATCCACAGTGCACCAGGTGTGGTCACCCCAACCCAATACATGAATGCACCTTCTGCACGCTGCTTCCGCCCTATGTGCGAGCGGCGCGATCAGTCGCCTGGGTTCCGGGAGGAACTGCGGGACATGTTGTGCACGCGCTCAAGTACGATGGCTGGAGTCGAGTTGCAACCGAGATGGCCGCAAGAATGGCGCGACTGCACTGGCCCGGTGACGTCGTCGAGGAGCGAACTGCCGTCGTCCCAGTTCCCCTGAGCGGCGCGCGCCTTAGGGAGCGCGGATACAACCAGAGTGAGAAAATAGGTGATGCCCTCGCGGCACTCTGGCAAATTCCAGTCTGGACCGATGCTGTGCAGAGGACGCGCGCCACTGTCTCCCAGACCGAGTTGACTCCGGACGCCAGGAAACGCAATGTTGCCGGCGCATTCTCAGTCTCACCTCATCGCCGGGAGCACCTTCGGGGAGCCCATCTAGTTATTATCGATGATGTCATGACCACCGCTGCAACGCTCAACGCATGCGCGGCGGTGCTCTATGACGAAGGCGCTCGGACAATTAGTTATGCGACTTTCGGACGTGCCCGCGCTGCGGGAGATCGCCGGTAACAATTCCAGGAGTCATTCATGGCAACACGTGTTGGGATAAATGGATTCGGCCGCATCGGCCGTCAGGTTCTTCGCGCAGCCAAGGAGCAGGGTGTAGCGGATCTCGATTTTGTCGCGGTAAATGACCTCACCGACACAAAGACCCTCGCACACCTGTTCAAGTACGATTCGGTGCATGGCACCTATGACGGGGACGTCCAGGCAGGCGACGGCTCGATCATCGTGGACGGCGACGAGATTCGCATCACTTCCGAAAAAGATCCGGCCTCACTCCCATGGAAAGAGCTCGGCGTGGATATCGTCCTCGAATCGACGGGACGCTTCACAGACGCCTCAGCCGCACGCAAGCATATCGAAGCGGGTGCGCGGAAGGTGATCATCTCGGCGCCCGCAAAGGGCGAAGACATCACCATCGTGATGGGCGTCAACAGCGACAAGTACGACGCTGACAAGCACACAATCATTTCGAATGCGTCCTGCACCACGAATTGCCTTGTGCCCATGGTCAAGATCATCCGCGACAATTGGGGCTTCCGTCACGGAGCAATGACGACCGTGCACAGCTACACCAATGACCAGTCGATCCTGGATCTCCCGCACAAGGACCTGCGCCGCGCCCGCGCAGCTGCCCTATCCATGATTCCAACGACAACCGGCGCAGCGAAGGCAACGTCGCTCGTCATTCCGGAATTGAAAGGCAAGATCGACGGAATTTCAATCCGCGTTCCGACTCCAGACGTATCGTTCACCGACCTCACTGTGGAAGTTGAAAAGGCAACCTCCATTGCCGAGGTAAATGCAGCGTTCAAGGCTGCAGCCGAAGGCTTTCTGCTCGGGATTCTACAGTACACTGAAGAAGAGCTCGTTTCGTCGGACTACATCGGAAATCCACACTCCTGCATTATTGATTCGAAGACGACAAACGTTGTTGACGGAACGCTCGTGAAAGTCTCCGGCTGGTACGACAATGAGTGGGGCTACTCGTCCCGCTGCGTGGATCTGCTGCGAATGATCGGTGCACGTCTCAGCTAAAAGATGAAAAAGAAGACAGTTCGCGATCTCCCGGATGCACAAGTCCGCGGGAAGCGCGCTCTCGTGCGCGCTGATTTCAACGTCCCGCTCGACGATAATGGCGTAATAACCGATGACCTGCGCATCCGCGCCGCGGTGCCGACGCTCAAGCTCCTGCTCGAGCGCGGTGCGCATCCGGTTTTGCTCTCACATCTCGGTCGTCCAAAGGGCAAGGCCGATCAGAAGTTTTCGTTGCGCCCGGTTGCTCTACGCCTGCGCGAGCTGCTCGGCGCTCCCGTCACATTTGTTGATAGCACGATTGGCGAAGCAGCTGTCGCCGCTACACGGAACATGAAGGACGGGGAAGTCCTGCTGCTGGAGAACACGCGGTTCTTCCCGGGCGAAGAAAAAAATGACGCTGAGCTTTCGCGGGGATTCGCGGAGCTCGGCGATTTCTACGTGAATGACGCGTTTGGAGCAGCACATCGCGCGCATGCATCCACTGCAGGCGTCACAGTCACGCTGCAGCCAGCGGTTGCAGGACTGCTGATGGAGAAGGAGCTCGACTACCTGAGTCGGGCGCTCGAAGCGCCGGAGAAGCCGTTCGTCGCAATCCTGGGCGGAGCTAAAATCTCTGGCAAGATCGACGTCATTGAATCGCTGATCCCCAAGGTGGACGCCATGCTGATTGGCGGTGCGATGGCGTGCACCTTCTATCAGGCGATGGGTTTCGAGATCGGAAAGTCGCTGGTCGAGCCTGACCGGGTGGAAATGGCGAAGCACATCCTGGATTACGCGGGGACGCGAATTATCCTGCCGCACGACTGTATGGTCGCGCCATCCATGGACGACACATCGGGAGCGCACGTTGTGAAGCGCGACAAAATTCCCGCGGGCGAAGCCATGTTCGACATCGGCACTGACACTGCGAACTCCTATGCGCGTGCCATAGCCTATGAGAGGACTGTGCTCTGGAACGGGCCATTGGGCGTGTTCGAGAAGCCGCCTTTCGACAAAGGCACGCGTGCTATTGCAACCGCGATGGCAAAGGCCACGGCGGCAGGAGCTACCACGATTGTGGGTGGGGGTGACTCCGCCGCAGCCGTTGCAGATGCGGGGCTCGAGGACAAGATAGCCATGTCTCGACCGGTGGCGGCGCCTCACTCGAGTTTCTGGAAGGCAGAGTCCTGCCTGGCGTGGAAGCTCTCGACAATAAATAGACGATGAAAAAACCTGTCCTCGCGGCAAACTGGAAAATGCATCACGGGCCTTCGGCCGCGCGCGAATTCATGCGCGAGTTCATGGCGCGGTATCCACGCAACAACGATCGCACGATCATCTTTTTTCCATCCGCAGTCGCTATCGCTGCAGTTGCAGAAGCAGTCGGGTCGCGCAGCGACATTCTAGTGGGCGTGCAGAACATTCATACAGCTGACAACGGGGCATTCACCGGCGAGACGTCGGCTGTAATGGCACGGGATGCCGGAGCGCGTGTTGCGCTGATCGGACATTCGGAGCGTCGGCACGTGTTCGGTGAGACTGACGCGCAATGTGCTGAGAAGGTAGCCGCGGCTGAGAGAGCCGGGATTACACCCATGCTTTGCGTAGGAGAGACGCTCGCACAACGTGAAGCGGGGGAGGCAGAGTCGGTCGTCGTCAGCCAGCTGGAGATTGGACTCGAGAAGCTGGCGCGGAACGCGAACTCCAAGCTTCTCGTCGCCTACGAACCCGTTTGGGCAATTGGGACAGGACGGAACGCAACGCCTGCAGATGCCAGCGCGATCCACGCAGTGCTTGGCGCAAAGCTCAGGGATCTGCTGGGTGACGGGGGAAGCCGCGTCCCCATTTTGTACGGGGGCAGTGTCAACGCCGGGAACTCCGAGCCGCTGCTGTCTGCGGCAGGGGTGGACGGTCTGCTAGTAGGAGGCGCGAGCCTTGAAGCGAGCAGCTGGTTGTCAATCGCAAGAAGCGCCAGCGCTTGAGTGTGAGCCCCTAAGTCGCGATATTTCAAGACTGTACCTGTCTCTTAGTCAATTAAATGATTTTCAATCTGCTCCTCACGATTCTCATACTCGACGCTATCGTCCTCGTCGCTGCCATTCTGCTCCAGAGCGGAAAGGGCGGAGGCATGGCCGCGAACTTCGGTGGACAAAGCTCGTCTGATCAGTTCATTGGTATTCGCCAGGCCGGAACTCTCCTCACCAAAGCCAGCTGGTGGTGCGGTGGAATTTTCATGGGCCTCGCCTTTGTCCTGCAGCTGATGTCAACACATCAGCGTGCTCCGCGCTCGGTCCTCGAGAAGTCGCTTGCCGCACCAGCGGCTCCTGCGGCGACTACTCCAGCTCCTGCTACCGGTACCACCGGTGCCGGAGTCGGGGCAGGTGCGATCCCGCTCGAGCCACAGACCGCGGCGCCTACGAAGCCAGACTCAACGAAGCGATAGCGATCAGATGGACCTGAAGCGCGAGAAAGGGTTCCTTCTGCTGGAAGATGGAGCCCTTTTTCATGGGCTTCAGATTTTGCCTGCAGACGCTTCAGCTGTAGCGCCATCGGTGGCGGAAGTTGTCTTCACCACGAACATGACCGGCTACCAGGAAGTGTTCACGGATCCTTCCTACAGCGGGCAGATAGTCGTGATGACTGCGCCCGAGATCGGGAACTACGGCATCAACTTCGAAGACCCGGAATCTGAGGTGCCGCAGATCGCCGGAGTGGTCGTGAGAGAAATGTCGCGCCACCACTCCAACTGGCGCGCGACGGGCGACCTGCCTTCATGGCTCCTCAAGGCCCAAGTACCTATTCTGGAAGAGGTTGACACTCGCCGCTTAACGCGCCACTTGAGGTCTTCGGGCGTCATGCGCGGCGTCATCGCACTTGGTGATTCGCCAACCAGGGAAGCACTTGCGGCACTCGATGCGTGCCCTCCAATGGAAGGCCTCGATCTCGCCTCCGTTGTCAGCACCAAGGAACCCTATCACTGGGGTAATCCAGAAGCGCGACACCACATTGTCGCATACGATTTCGGGATCAAGCGAAACATTCTTCGGTTGTTCGAGGAACAGGATTGTCATGTCACCGTGGTCCCAGCCGAAACATCGGCTGCGGATGTGCTGGCTCAGAAACCAGACGGGGTGTTCCTTTCCAATGGCCCGGGTGATCCCGCGGCAATCAGCTACGCCCCCGGGAATATTCGGCAGATAGCCGAGTCTGGGGTGCCGGTTTTCGGGATCTGCCTCGGTCACCAGCTGCTTGGGCTGACTTTCGGCGCTGACACAGTCAAAATGCCTTACGGCCACAGGGGCGGGAATCACCCTGTGAAGGAAGTCTCTACCGGTCGGGTACTTATTACCTCCCAGAACCACGGCTTCGCTGTGAAGGGCTCTGAGGCCGGAATCGATGGCAAAACCGACCTGGAAGTGACCCACGTCAACCTCAATGACGGGTCCGTCGAAGGACTCCGGCACCGTGATCTTCCCGTGTTCGGAGTTCAGTATCATCCCGAAGCGGCACCCGGTCCGCATGACGCGAGACCTTTGTTTGCGGAGTTTCTCCAGGCGGTTGAAAGCCGGGAAAGCTAGCTCGCATTCGCTTGACACCCATGCAGTAACGTCATAACTTGGAAAGACTTACGCTGCACCTGGGGCGTCACTTGAGGCGTTTTAATGACGAAAGCTGACCTAGTCGAAAGGGTGACTGCCCAGATCGCCCAGACTGCCGGGCCGATGATTTCTAAAAAGGACTGTGCACGTGTGGTCGATGCTTTTTTGGACGCTATCAAGGAATCCTTGGAGCGTCAGGACAACATCGAAGTGCGCGGATTCGGCACGTTCAAGATTCGTCGACGCAAGACTCGCATGGCCCGGAATCCCCGAACTGGTTCTCCTGTAGAGGTTTCCGCGCGTCCGGTGCCAGTATTCAAGCCGTCCAAGGAGCTGCGTGCTCTTGTCGCCGGCGCCGAGCCGGATGAAATCGAGAACGGCAAGCACGAGAGTTAAGCAGCACAACGAGTTAGCGGCCAAGAGCTGATGACGATCACCGTCCAGCTATTCGCATCCTACGCCGAAGTTCTTGGCGCAAAGTCAATCCAGATCGAATTGCCGGAAAGTGCGACCGTCAAAGCACTTATGGCCGCCGTCTCAAAATTTCCTGGTGCGAATCGTCTCCCGCCGCACCCGCTGGTAGCCGTCAATCTCAGTTATGCAAACCAGGACGTAGTGCTTAAGGCCGGTGACGAAGTAGCACTAATTCCTCCGGTGGCGGGCGGGTAATGCGGGCCGGGATAGTCACCAGACAGATCGATCTCGCAGCACTCATGTCAGAGGTCTCCAAGGATGGTCACGGGGCTGTGGCGTCTTTCATGGGGATCGTCCGGTCGGTCAACGACGGGAAGTCCGTTACGGGTATAGACTACAGCGCGTACGACGCGATGGCAGAGAAAGAGATGAGTGCAATTGCTGCTGAAGCTGCTTCACGGTTTCTTACAGATGCAATTGTTGTCGAGCATCGAACCGGGTATGTCACTGTCGGAGAGGCAAGCGTTGGGATCGTGGTTTCACATGAGCGAAGGGCACCGGCACTGGATGCCGTGCGGTATATCATCGAAGAGCTGAAGGTTCGCGTTCCGATATGGAAATGTGAGCACTATGCGGATGGCTCACGCGACTGGGTCCATGCCGGAACCGGAGCGCCCCGTACATGACGCTCATTGATTCGCTCGGCAGAACCATCGAGTATCTGCGGATATCGGTGACGGACAGGTGCAACTTCCGGTGCGTGTACTGCATGCCGCTCGAAGGTCTGCAGTGGCTGCCAAAGTCTGATATTCTCTCCTATGAGGAGATAGCCGCACTGGTTCGCGAGCTCGCGCCCCTCGGACTCAGAAAAATCCGGATCACGGGTGGGGAACCTACCATTCGGCCCGACCTTGCCCGTCTGATCTCGATGATCCGTGAAGTACCTGAAATCAGCGACATATCGTTGTCCACGAATGGAGTGAAGCTCCCGCTGCTTGCCAACGAGTACGCTCGGGCCGGACTGGACCGCGTGAACATGAGCGTGGATTCACTTCGCCCTGAACGCATTCGTGCAATCGCGCGCCGTGACCTCGGCTTCAGTCCGATCGCTTCTGCCCGCTCTGCCGAAGACGCGGGACTTGGCCCGGTGAAGCTCAACTGTGTCGTTATTCGCGGCACCAACGACGATGAGATCGAAGAGTTTGCGGCACTCACGTACGACAACGACTGGCATGTGCGTT
>JANLYJ010000505.1:0-3708 GCA_031365555.1 Gemmatimonadaceae bacterium
GGGCAAATGCTCGCGCCACGATCAAGTTCCCAGGCGCGAGCCTTGTTCAGGAAATCCTTGGAAAGCAGTGCACCAACAGGACACAGGTCGATGACGTTTGCCGCCCACGGATTGGTAAGATCCTGGCCTTCGAACTTTCCAATCAGTGCGCGATCGCCCCGCTCACTCACGTTCAGGACCGGATCGTGTGCAACGTCGTTCATGAACCGGACGCAGCGCGTGCAGAGAATGCACCGGTTGGGGACGTAGACGACATCGCCGCCAAAGTCTTCCACCGGATTGAATCGCTTGGGTTCCTTGTACCGCGAGTCCTTTCGGCCTTCCTGATATGTGTAATCCTGCAGCTCACACTCACCGGACTGATCGCAAATCGGACAGTCGAGCTGGTGATTGATAAGCAGGAATTCGAGAACTCCCTTTCTGGCTTCGAGGGATTTCTCAGAGTGGACATGAACTACCTGACCATCTGCAACTGAAGTCGCGCACGAAGGTGCGAGCTTTGGCGCCTTCTCGACTTCCACGAGACACATGCGGCACACGCCCGCGACTGGCAGTCCCGGATGATAGCAGTAGTGTGGGATCAGGATGCCGGCAACTTTCGCGGCCTCCAGGATCGACGTTCCCTCCGGCACTGTTACGCTTCTGCCTTCGATAGTCAGCGTAATCATCTTTGCGTTTTCCATTACGCCACCGCCGCCATCACAGGGTGGACACGCTTGCCCGTGATGAGCGATTCGAATTCATGACGGAACTTGTTGATTCCGGATACCACGGGCGTGGCGCAGGAATCACTCAAAACGCAAATCGTGGTTCCAGTCATATTCTCAGCGAGACTCATCAGTGTATCCAGATCGTCCATGGTGCCCTGCCCATCCCTGATACGCTCGAGTATTCTCGTTGTCCATGCGGTTCCTTCGCGGCACTGTGTGCATTGTGCACAGCTCTCGTGCGCAAAGAAGCGTGCTAGCCGCGCGATCTGCTTCACCATCGACTGCGCGTCGTCGATCACGATGACGCCGCCGGAGCCAAGCATCGAGCCGCCTGCAACAAATCCTTCATAGTCCATCAGCGTCGCCTCGGCTTCATCCATTGTCTGGATTGGCACTGATGCGCCACCGGGAATGATCGCCTTGAACTTCCGGCCTTCGAGTGGACCGCCGCAGAGATCGTAAAGGAAATCCTTGAATGGGAAACCAAGGACGACTTCATAGTTGCCGGGCTTGCGAATGTTGCCACAAACCGAGAAGAGCTTGGTGCCAGTGCTCTTCGGGTTGGAGAGACAGAATCCCTTGTACCAGGCCGCTCCCTCATTCAGGATATGAGGTACAGCGACGAGCGTCTCGACATTGTTGATGGTCGTCGGCATGCCGAACAGACCCGCGACTGCAGGAAAGGGCGGCTTGATGCGCGGATTTCCGCGGCGGCCTTCCAGTGAATTCATGAGCGCGGTTTCTTCGCCGCAGATATAAGCACCTGCTCCGCGATGCACGTAAACGTCCACGCGCTTCCCTGTGCCCATTGCATTCTTGCCGAGGATTCCCGCAGCGTACGCTTCCTTGAGCGCCTGCTCCATCCAATGGATGCACTCGGTGAACTCGCCTCTTATATAGATGTAGGCAGTTTCTGCACCGATCGCGTACGCTCCGATTGCACAACCTTCGACGAGGGCATGCGGAGTCCACCGCATGATCTCGCGATCCTTGAATGTTCCCGGCTCTGATTCATCTGCATTGCAGCAGAGATAGTGCGGCTTCCCGTCGTCCTGCTTCATGAACGACCACTTCATGCCCGTCGGGAATCCAGCTCCGCCGCGGCCACGCAGTCCCGATTCCTTGACCACGTTGATGATGTCGGTCGGTGCCATGCCCAGCGCCTTCTCCATCGCCTCGTAGCCGCCGCGCTTTTTCCAGCCGTCGAGTGTGCGCGCTTCAGCGTCCCCGAAATACTTCGAAAGGACGGCGGTTTCGCGTGCATGTGTTGGATGCGGAAATCCCATTACGCGAGCCTAGCCAGAATTTCCGGAACGTTCTCAGGAGTCACTGATTCCACGAATTCTTCGTTGATCATTATTGGAGTGGCGAACCCGCAGGCACCGAGGCACTCGACTTCGATCACCGTAAATCGTCCATCCTTGGATGTAACGCCCAGCTCGCCCGCGCCTGTGTGCTGCAGCAACGACTTCACTGTATCCTCAGCCCCGCAAAGGCCGCATGGCGACGTTGTGCAAACCTGGATGAAATATTTACCGACTGGATGCTGGTGATACATCGTGTAGAACGTCACCACGCCTTTCACATACGCAGGCGTCAGGTCGAGCAGCGCGGAAACTTCGGCCATCGCATCTTCGCTCACCCAGCCACGCTCACGCTGAACGATCCATAGTGCCGGAAGCAGCGCTGCCATCTTCGTGGGATAGCGCGTAAGCAAAGTGTCGAGCTCCGACTTCGCCGCACCAGTAAAAACGGGCGTATGCGGTTCGTGAGCATGCGAGTCGTGTGACGCTGTGTCGGGAGACGCGTATCCACCCATTGCGCCCTTTTCTGCGCTCATCGGTCGATTTCTCCCATGACGATATCGATGCTTGCATTGATTGCGATGACGTCGGACAGCAGGTGACCTTCGACCATCTTTGGAATTGCCGCCAGGTTCACAAACGATGGTGGCCGGATTCTCCAGCGAACCGGCTTGGAAGTCCCGTCCGAAACCATATAGTAGCCCTTCTCTCCCTTCGGACTCTCGCACGCAACGTACGCTTCGCCGACTGGCGGACGGGGGCCTTCCATTACCTGCTTGAAATGATGGATCATGGATTCCATCTCGCTCGTCGCCTTGGACTTGGGCGGAAGAATCACACGCGGATCATCGATGTTGATTGGCCCATCAGGAAGTCTGTCAGCAGCCTGCTTGAGAATCCGCACTGACTGACGCATCTCCTCCATGCGAACCAGGAAGCGATCGTACACGTCCCCGTTGGTTCCCACAGGAACGTCGAAGTCATAGGTCTCGTAGTCGAGGTATGGGAAATCCTTGCGGACGTCATACGCAACGCCGGATGCGCGCAGCATCGGTCCCGAAAGTCCCCAGTTGATTGCTTCTTCAGATGTCATCACGCCGAGTCCGATCGTGCGTCCAACCCAGATCGCATTGCGGGTGAGCATGCGGTCAATTTCATCGATCGTGTTCGGGAATGTGCGGATGTAGTGACGCAGCGCGTCCATCCATCCATTGGGGATGTCGGCCGCGAGTCCGCCGATACGCGTCGCAGACGGCGTCAACCGCGCGCCAACCCAGCTCTCGATCAGATTGTAAATGTTTTCACGTTCCTGGAACGCCCATAGGAACGGAGTGAATGCGCCGATGTCAATGCAGGTGGTGCCGAGCCAGACAAGGTGCGAAGCGATGCGGGAAAGCTCGCAGGCAATGACACGCAGAACTTTGCACCGCTCGGTTACTTCGATGCCCCAGAGCTGCTCTGCATTCATGCAGTAGGCAACGTTGTTGCCGAGGGCATTCAGGTAGTCTTCGCGATCAGTGTACGGAATGATCTGCGAGTAGTTGCGATACTCACCGGTCTTCTCGAATCCGCAGTGGAGGTATCCCAGGTGCGGAATGCAGCGGACTACAGTTTCACCATCCAGCTCGAGCACCAGACGAAGCACACCGTGTGTTGCCGGGTGCTGCGGTCCGATGTTGATAAGCATGTGATCG
>JANLYJ010000512.1:0-2196 GCA_031365555.1 Gemmatimonadaceae bacterium
CAAACGCCTTGGACACTCCGTCCATGGTGATTACGTACCGTGCTGATTCGGGAACAAGTGCGGCCGCATAGTAATGCTTCTTGTTGCGAACGCGAATGCCGCCGTAGATCTGGTCGTAGAGCAGGAAGAGAGGTTTTTCCCCGGCAGCATGTTCGCGGCGGCGATTCTCCGCGACGACAGCTTCAAGAATTGACTTGAAGACGTCCGGATCAATTGCTGTTCCCGTTGGATTCCCCGGTGAACAGAGGCAAAGCATTCTCGCATCAGAAAGGTGCGGCGCAATCTCCTCAAGTGTGGGCTGGAACCCGTTGGACGCTTTGGCGGTAACTACAACTTCCCGCGCGCCTGAAAGCCACGAGTACGAATCGTTCTGCCATGATGGCACCGAGTAAACCACTTTTTCTCCCGGACTGACAAGAATCCGGAATGCCGAGTAGATGACCGGGCGTCCACCACTGGTTATCAGAATGGACTCGAGAGGATACTGAATGCCACAGGTTCGCTCGATGTAGTCCCGCACCGCTTCGCGCAGCGCGAGCAATCCCGGCTGAGGTGGGTAGTTGGTAGACCCGGCAGTAAGCGCGGACTTTATTTCCTCGAGCAGAGGCGTTGGAATCGGGAAGTAGCGGGGATCGAAGTCGCCGACAGTAAGATTGACCACACTTCTGCCGGCCGCGACTAATGCGCGTACCTCATTGGCAATCTTCAGGATACCTGAAAGCCGAAGGCCCCCTGCCAACTCCGACAGAGAAACCGCGAGCGTTGTTTGCTCCCCGAATTCGAGTTTATTCTTTGCGCTCTCTGGCATCATTTCCAAAGCTAGACTCCTGCGTCCGATGTCGAAAGACGGCATATTGAGACAGTGAGAAAAATGCCAGACTTTTCTGCCAAGGCTTTCGGTGATGCGGCGCGTGATCCGTTCGACGGGCTTCCGATTGGGCTCTATCGCACATCACCTGACGGTCGCCTGCTTTATGCAAATCAGGCTCTCGTCGAGATGATGAAGTATCCCGATCTCGAAACGATGAAGCGCGACTCGGTGAGGACGCAGTATACCCACGAAGCCGATCGTGACCGCTGGCGCGAGATCCTTGAGCGTGAAGGCGTTGTAACGAATTTCGAGAATCTGAATCGCTGCTACGATGGCACTCCCATCTGGGTGCGCGACAATGCACGTGCAGTGCGTGGCCCGGATGGGAAGACGCTCTACTATGAGGGCGCGCTCGAGGACGTCACAGCGCGCCGGGAGACCGAGGCAAGGCTCGCGCGCGAACGAACCTACTTCACGCAGCTTTTCGAGCTGGCGCCTGAAGCAATTGCAATGGTAAACCAGCAGGACTGCGTTCTGATGATCAACTCGGAATTCACGCGAATGTTCGGTTACTCGTCCGGCGAGGCGGTCGGTCACAAACTGAACGAGCTGGTTGTTCCGAAGGACCTGAAGGACGAAGGAAAGCATGCTGACCACACACTTCAGTCAGGCAGCCGGATCGGGTTCGAGTCGTATCGCATGGCGAAGGATGGCCGCCGAATTCCAGTGTCCGTCCTTGCACGCCCGTTCAGTCTCCCAGGCGAAGAGACAGGCATCTACGTCATCTATCGTGACATCACCGACCGTGAACAGGCGCTCGACGCACTTCGGAAAAGTGAGGATCGCTTTCGGTCGCTGATCGAAGATGCTTCCGAAATGGTCTCGATCTTTGACCCCTCAGGCCGCAGAACATACGCGAGTCCCGCAACGGCGCGCACGCTTGGTTATTCTCAAAAAGAATTGACCGAGCAAAATGCTTTCGAAAACTGCCATCCCGACGATCTCGAGATGTGCCGCGCTGTTTTTGGAGAGCTTGCGCAGGATATTGGCGGTACTCGCTCGCTCGACTTCCGCTTCAAGCGAAAGGATGGCGAGTGGAGAATGCTGTCCACGGTTGGTAAGAACCTGAGCGCGGATCCGGCAGTTGGCGGCATCGTCATCAACTCGCGCGACGTGACCGAGCAGCACAATCTTGCAGATCAGCTAAGGCGTGCACAGAAAATGGAAGCTGTTGGCCGGCTCGCAGGGGGCGTCGCGCACGATTTCAACAATCTTCTGACTGTCATCTCCACTTACACCGACTTCATCCTCGGCGATGCAAACCTGCCGTCATCACATCGTGACGACCTTCTGGAGATCAAGAAAGCGAGCGACCGTGCAGCAGG
>JANLYJ010000518.1:0-1886 GCA_031365555.1 Gemmatimonadaceae bacterium
GGTTCAAGGAAGTGATGGCTGGCGCTGGTGCATTCGTGTACGCGGGCTGGTGCGGATCGGAGAAGTGCGAGCAGCAGATTAAGGAAGAGACAAAGGCCACAATCCGCTGTCTGCCCGATGAAGAGTTCCAGTCTGCTGAAGCTCCAACAGTCTGCCTGAAATGCGGGGGCGGTTCGCGCCACGAGGCGCTTTGGGCGAAAGCATATTGACCGCCGGGTTCGCCAGGCATGCAGGTGAGATGCGCTGTGAGGGCGTCTCCCTGCAAAAAGTAGCTGAGAGTGCGGGAACCCCGGCATACGTGTACAGCGCTGGTGCAATCCGCGAGCAGTATGAGCGGCTGCACGGAGCGTTCGCGAGTGTCGATCATCGTCTGCACTACAGCGTCAAGGCCAACTCCAGTCTTGCAATTCTCGCCGAGCTGAGAAAGCTGGGCGCGGGACTCGACATCGTGTCAGGCGGGGAGTTGTTCCGCGCGCTCAAGGCAGGCTTCCATGGTAGCGACATTGTTTTCAGCGGTGTCGGTAAGGATGTGCACGAGATGGAGGACGCGCTCAACGCGACGGTCCTTCTCATCAATGTTGAATCCGAAGAAGAGCTGATTCAGCTCAACGATGTTGCGGGTCGCATGAAGAAGCGCGCACCTATCGCTCTGCGTGTGAACCCGGAAGTGATGGTGGACACGCCACACCCGTACACGCGAACAGGCGAGAAGGGAATGAAGTTCGGTATCCCCTTCGATGAGACTTTGCGCGTGGCCAAGGCCGCGATCGCATTGCCGCATATAGACCTGATCGGTCTGGACATGCATGTCGGTTCCCAGATATCCCGTTTCGAGCCATATGAAACCGGGATGAGTCGCCTGCTTTCGCTCCTGACAGAAGTTCTCAACGCAGGCGCGAAGATCCGATACCTCGACATTGGCGGCGGACTGGCCGTGACCTACGAGGCCGAAGACGCGATGGACGTAGATGCGTTTGCAGTTGCGATCAAGAACCTGCTGCCTCAGGACATGAAGCTGATCCTGGAGCCGGGGCGTTTTCTCGTCGGCAACGCGGGCGTTCTCCTGACGCGCGTTCTATTTAGAAAGCGGAGTGGCGGTAAGGAGTTCATTATCACCGATGCGGGAATGAACGATCTGCTGCGGCCATCGCACTACAACGCGTTTCACCGGATCGAGCTCGTCGTTCCGAATGGACGGGAGACAGTGGCAAATGTTGTTGGTCCGGTTTGCGAGAGCGGAGATTTCTTTGCGCTGGATCGCAAGATGGACGATGCAATGCCGGGCGACCTGCTGGCAGTTCAGTCTGCAGGCGCATACGGCTTCGTGATGGCGTCCAACTACAACTCGCGCCGAAAGCCGGCAGAAGTGCTTGTAGATGGTGATGCATACGCCGTAATTACCGAGCGTGAGGACTATTCAGACCTCATTCGCAAGGAAACGCTGGAACCGCAATGGAGAACTGACTGATGCGAATAGGACTGATGGCAGACAGTCATGACCGGCTTCCTGCGGTTGCGGCACTGCTCGAAAAAATGCGCGAGAAGGGAGTGAGTCTTGTCATGCACGCAGGTGACTACTGCTCGCCATTTGCGCTGGCTCCATTTCACGATGCTTCCATTCCGCTGCTCGGAATCTTTGGTCGCAACGATGGCGACCAGGAGTCGCTCAAGGCATACGCTGCACTTGGAATGGGAAGCGAGCTGTATGAGTCGCCGCACAGCTTTGACGTTGGCGGCCATCGGATCCTTCTGGTCCACGATCTTGTCGAAGTGAACAGCAGGTCCATCGAGTCGCATGAGTTCGTCTTTCATGCCTGCACGCACAAAGCCGAAGTGAAGACGCGTGGTGATACGCTGCTTGTGAATCCCGGCGAAGCTTGCGGCTG
>JANLYJ010000045.1:0-2072 GCA_031365555.1 Gemmatimonadaceae bacterium
TCATGACCTTTTCGTTTATTCAAATTACCGACCACCATCTCCGCGAGACGGAAGCGACGCTCACTCGAGGATACTCGCCTGCCTACGTTTTTCGTGCCGTATTGAAGCACATCGCTGCCCATCACTCTGATGTCGACTTCATGGTGTCGACCGGTGATCTCGTGGAGCTCGGCGCCGATTCGGAATACCAACTCGCTCGGCGGATTCTGGGCCTTGGTGCGTATTCTCTTGCCCCTGGTCCACAACCAGCGAACTTTGAAGGGCTTTGCAACATCCCCTTCTACCTTCTCCCCGGCAACCACGATCCGCGCGACGCATTCTTCCGCAACATGTTCCCGGCGGTATCTGCTCAAGGTGCTTCAGTGCCCGTTGCGATGAATGTTACCTTCACCCACAAGGGCGTGCAGTTTGTGTGTATCGACTGGGGCAACGAAAACAAAGCAGTCACCACCTCGGCCATGCTCGAGCATGTCGCTACGAGCTTGGCGCGGCCTCTCCCCTCAGTCATCTTCAGTCATCACAACGTGACGCCGATAGGGTTTCCTCGTATAGACGCGTTGGTGGCCGACGACATCACCGAGTTCGAGGCGGTCGTTCGTGGCAAGCAGGTGATCGCCTTATTCGCAGGGCATACGCACGCCACCTATGAATCGGCGATAGCGGACATCCCTGTCTTTGGATTGCGCTCGACCAGTTTTTCGTTTGCACAAGCCGGAGACGAGTTATGCTACGTGTTGCGCCCACCGCACTATCGCGTGGTGACAATAGTCGAGGGTCTCATGACGTCGACGGTTGTCGAAGTGCCGGTGTAGATCCCCCGAGCGCCCGAACGGTCACTGAGATCCGCCGCTCGGTAAGCCGCTTGGAGGCGGGCACCTCGTTCGGGAAACGTTAAGACCTTTCACAGATGATGCTCTTCTCGACCTGCGTATCGGTGGCGAGGACTGCGTGCACCTCCTTGAGCGCTGTCCTCGCCACCGTTCCGGTTTACTGTTGACGTGATGCGATGATTGCCCCGAGGGTGGCCAATAGCTCCGCCCGGCGCTTGCCCGTTAATCCCTCCAGCATGTCGGCTTCGACCTGTGCCAGGACCGGCGACGCGGATGCATAGGCCCGGCGTCCTTCCGCCGTGAGGCTGACGTTGTACGCTCGACTGTCATCCTTCGAGCGCCGTCGCGCGAGCAGTCCGCGCTTGACCAGCCGGCGTACGATGTCGGCGAGCGTCGAGCGATCGACGCCGGTCGCATCGACGATGCCTGTCTGGCTGGTGCCCTCGTCGGCCGCGACGGCGCCAAGCACCGCCAGCTGACGCGGTGTCAAATCTGTGTCGCCAATCGCCTTGGCGAAACGATCATCCGCCACCTGACTTGCCCGGTGGAGAAGATGCGAAACCGACTGGGCGAGCACCTGTCCCATAATTCGTCTCCTATCTGATGTTGCGAGCACGCCATTCTGCCGCTTATTCGAGACGAATGGAAGGTCAAAATCAGTACCCGTCGCCCAATCATATCTCATTAGCCATGATGACTGAACCCGTGTTGACCTGCGCCTTGCACCCTATCGCTTAACCGAATTCCAACTGCCGCCGGGTAGCCTCTACCGTCAGAACTCGCGGAAAACAAGCGAGTGTTGGGGGGACGAGGATGACCGGGCATAACTCCATCACGATCGCCATTGCTGATGACGACGAAGACGACCGCTTGCTGATCGAGGATGCGTTTCAGGACAACCGGCTCATCAATCCGAGGGTCTACGCCAAAGACGGCGTTGAGCTGATGGACTATCTCGAGTTGGAGTGTCGCGCAGGCGGAACAGCACTGCCCGGCCTCATCCTGCTTGATCTCAACATGCCGCGCCTGGATGGCCGCGCTGTGTTGGAGCGACTTAAAGCCAATCCGAGATTGCGCCGAATTCCGGTTGTCATGTTGACGACATCAAAGGCGCAGGAGGACATCTACCGGACCTATGAACTCGGGGTCAATTCGTTCATTACAAAGCCGATCACATTCGACGACCTGAGCGACATCGTGCGAACCCTCACGCACTATTGGATCGAGATCGTGCAGTTGCCG
>JANLYJ010000212.1:0-9122 GCA_031365555.1 Gemmatimonadaceae bacterium
CGCTCCATCCAGCCTGACGTCATGCCGCGCACGCTGCAGACTCCCCGGGAAAAGAAAACCGACGGTCTGGTCTTTCTCGATGTCAGCTTCGGCGATGACGATCTTCCTCCAGCTCCGCCGTTGGCTGAAACGACCCAGGTACTCGGCCTCCAGCCGACTTCTCTCGTCGAAGATGAGCCCGAGCCTCCACCACCGCATCGTACCGGACAATCAGCTGTTGCAGGACTCGAGTCAGCGCGACCGCCTCAGCCCACGGTTGAATTCAATCCCCTCGAACTGGAAGAGGAGGACATTCCGGAACCAGAGAAGCGGACTCCTCTAGTTGCTGATCCACCGTCAATCAACCTGCCATTCCTCCTGGACGATGAGCCCGACCTGCCTGCAGGCGTATCCTCAGCACTCGATGGCGGCGAGCCCGATTTCATAGACCTCGGCGACTGGCTTCGGGAAGACGAGGACACCAAATCTTCGCGAATGGTCGCCCAGGATGACAAGCGCGTCGGCGATGAACAGGCAGACTTTGCCGACATGCTCTCCAAGTTCAAGCAGGGAGTTGCAGCCAATATCGAAGCGGAAGATTTCGACAGCCACTACGATCTTGGCGTCGCGTATCGCGAAATGGGATTGATCGACGAAGCCATTGCAGAGTTCCAGAAAGCTGTGCGCGGTCACAGTCAGCGCGTTCGCGCTTACGAGGCAATCGGCCAGAGCTTCATCGACAAGGAGCAGTATGCAGTAGCGCACAGTGTTCTGCTTCGCGCGCTGAAAGATCCGGAGATGAGCGCTAGCACCGCCGGCGAGCACGCGACGATTGGAATCAACTATCTGCTCGGCGTAGCGTGCGAGAATCTGCAGCGCTACTCCGAAGCGGCTTCCTATTACCAGAAAGTTCTTGCCGATGATATCGGTTTCCGTGATGTGCTGGAGAGATTGAGCGCAGTTACCGAGCTCGCGCGTTGACCATGACTGCGATAGACGCGGCGAAACCGTCGCTTGCAGAAATCCAGGCTCCCGTCAGGGAACAGCTGGACCAGGTTACCGCGGAGATGGCGCGCATCATCTCGCAGGACCTGCCCTTTCTCGACCAGATCAGTGCGCACCTGATGGCAATGCGCGGAAAGCTTTTCCGCCCAACCATAGTGCTGCTGTCCAGTCACACTGCCGGCTGCTCCGACAAACGCGCGACAACGCTCGCGGCAACTGTGGAGCTGATTCACCTGGCGACGCTCGTGCACGACGACGCCATCGATCACAGTGTGCTCCGCCGCGGAATGCCGACGCTGAACTCATTGTTCAGTCATCAGATATCGGTGATCATGGGGGACTTTTTGTATTCGACGACCCTCTCCGAGCTGGTGAACATCGGAGACATCGAAGTTCTGAGGGCGCTCACCCGGGCCTCGACTGACATGACGCTTGGCGAGATGCGTCAGCTCTCAGTGACGGACTCGCTCAGTTTTTCCGAGGATGACTATTACGCTCTCATCAAGTCCAAGACTGGATCGTTGATGGCCGCAGCGGCGGAGATTGGCGCGCTTTGCGGTGCGCCGGCACACAGAGCGAATCTGCTCGAGTTTGGCGAGGCGCTTGGGATGGTGTTCCAGATTTCCGACGACCTTATCGATTATACCGAAGCGCAGGAAACCACTGGGAAGCCGACTGGTCTCGACCTCAAGGAGCACAAGGTCACGCTTCCGCTGATTGCCGCGATGCGCAGAATGCCAGTGACTCACAAGAAGCGCGTGGAGGAGCTATTTGCCTGCTCCGAACCTACGGATGCGATGGTTTCTGACGTGTTATCGATTGTGGCCGACAATGACGGACTGGACTATGCACGTACCAAGGGTGAGTATTTCGCTGATAGAGCGCGGAAGGCTCTTGATCCTTTGCCTGAAACCGTAGCGCGGCGGTCGCTGATGGACTCTATTACCTATGTTATGGAAAGACACTCCTGATGCCTCCACGCGGCGCATCGCGGCATTCCGCGAGATTTCACGGTCTGGTGCTGGCCAGCGGCTTCATTGCCGGTGGTGCGCTGACACAGGTGGCTCGTAAACTGCTTCCACCTGGGGCAGCCAAGGAGTTCTTCACAACCGGTGTAACACCATCGCTGGGCCCACTGCCAGTGGACCTGGTGATCCTGAAGTTCGCACTGGGGCCAGTGGCCCTCGATGTTTCACTTTTGAGTCTTGTCGGCGTGCTGATAGCTTACCTTATCGCGCGTTCGCTCTTCTAGGAGGCAGTAATGTTTGGTCATCTCGGATTTCCTGAAATACTGATCATCATGGTGATCATCCTGCTGCTCTTCGGGGCCAAGCGCATTCCGGAGATTGCAGGTTCGATGGGGAAGGGCATTCGTGAGTTCAAGAAGAACATCAACGATGCGTCGCGCGATCTTACGGGCGACAATAACAATCGCGCGATTCCGCCGGCGAATGATCTTGATCGTCGGCCTGTTGGCGAAGACGAAGCCGCCAGGGAGCCAAAAAGGCTTCTTTAGCAGGTGGAGGTAGCCAGTAGAATTTAGCCATTTGCCTTTAGCCAAAAGCCATCAGCCAACTAATAGTCGGCTAATGGCTTTTGGCTTTTGGCTCTTGGCTAATTCGCTAAGTCCTACTGGCTACCCATAAAGAACGTTCACGCCCTACTGCGTAGCCTTTCGCTGCGCGAGCTCAATTTTTTTGCGATTGTCCTTCACCGTCGCAGCCTCTCGAAGATTCGTGAGGAAGTCACGGACTTTCTGCTGACGAAGCCCCTGAACGACCTGCGCCTTCTGCTGTGACTTCTGCGCGACCCACTGTGCGCTGTCAGCCATCACGCGCCGGTCCACACGTAAAACCACAACGACGTTGTCAGTTTTCACAGGCGCACTGACCTGGCCGATAGGTAGCGCGAATGCAGCACCAACGGCTTCATTGGCGCGGCCAAGTTCGGGGATTCCCGTGGCGCGCGTGAACATCGCGGACTGCGCGACCTTCACATTGCCCTTGGCGGCTGCATTCTCGAGACCCATGCCCATTGCCGCACGCGCGAAGTCGGTGGCGGGCTTCTGAAGCGCATCGAGTTTCTTGCGCAGCATCAGAACTTTGCGAATGTCTGCGGTTGCCTGCTCCAGCGAAGGAGATCCGCCGGGCACTACTGAATCGACGCGTGCGAGGAAATAAGCTTCATCCCATTCCAACAGGTCGCTCACTTCGCCCTTCTTCGCGCCCTTGAATACCCAGGATGCGACGCTCGGCACGAACTGACCATTGATAGTGAGAGGCTGTCCTTCAACTGCCTGGCCCTTCACAGGCGTGATCTTCAAAGTGCGCGCTGCTTCGTCGAACTTTTTTGGATCGTCTGCGTTGGCGGCCAGCCGCGCGAGCGAATCTGCCTTGCGGTCAGTCGCGGCCGCGGTCGCATCACTCTGCTGCAGCTTGACGAGAATGTGGCGAATTGCGAGCGTGTCGCCCCTACGTTCGTCCACACGCATGAGGTGATAACCAAACTGCGTCAGAACCGGGGGCGATAACTCGCCGGTCTTGAGTGCAAAAGCTGCGGTCTCGAAATCAGGAACGAACCGTCCGCGTGGTCCGCGTCCGAGCGATCCACCAGCGACCGCCGAAACGGAATCCTGCGACTCGGCACGAGCGACGTCCTCAAACTTCTCACCCTTCTGTATACGGTCACGCAGTGCCAGCAGGCGCGCGCGAACCGCGGCGCTGTCAGCAGGGCCAACAGTACGCGGAATGATCAGGACGGAAACCTGCGCACGCCCCGGAGCTTCGAGCTGCTTCTTGTGCGTGTCGTAGTAATCCGAAATTTCACTGTTGCTCACGGTGACTGATGCGTCAGCGATGCGGGCGGGATCGAGTCCAACGAACGAAACCTGCGCGCTGTCGTTCAGGTCCTTGTATGAAGACCACAGCTGCGGATCCGTGACGTATGAGTCAGCCGACACCTGCTCGAACAGCTTCTGCTGCGGGATCATGTTGCGATAGTACTGCTCGAGCTGCAGGAGCAGACCCTCCTGTCGTGCGACAGGGCTCGCAAGAAAGCGCTGGTATTTTACCGGATCGAACTGTCCGTTGGTCTGGAGCTCGGGGCTGCCCGTGAGCTGCGGCGGCGGATTGTACTTGGCTGCCTCGGTGATCTCTTCATCGGTAACAGAAATCCCGCGGCGCTTGAACTCCTGGCGGAGCAGGGCGTCGCGAACAAGCTGCTCGAACGCCTGCGTTCCCATCCGGTCACGCTCTTCAAGCGTGATAGTGCGGCCAGTGCGCTGCATTTCTTCCTGCTCGATCTGCTGCGTTGCGGCATACCATGCGGTGACGGGAATATCTTCACCGTTCACTGTGGCTACTGCAGTATTGGTTGTGACTTGTGAGACGCCAAGAAGGCCAGATGTCTCGGCCAGCAGGAATCCGCCGACAAAGAAAATGACCAGAAATACCCAGATGTACTTCGCGGCGCTCCGCATGGATTGCAGCACGGGGCGAAACTCCTTAGATGGTACTGTTGATGGACCGCCCGGAAAGGGCGTACAGCCTTGAAAGTTAAGGTTTTAGGGGGATCAAAGGCAAGTGAATCCACTGGCAGAAAAGACTGGTTTGGAGTTTCGAGTAACGGGTTTTCGGTTTTGAGTTTTAAGAACGCCAATTCCGGTTTGTGCACCGACCGGGAACCCCACACCGGCAACTCACAACCCATTACCAGCCTTTTTTACCGTTCCCCGTGACCATGCTTGTCGGTATCTTCAGCTATTCATGGCCGAATCCCCCCGCATAATCGAACTCCAGCAAAAATTCGAGGATAATCCGCGACGTTTCTTCGCGACCCTCGCCAATGAATACCGCAAAGCCGGGGATCTGCAGCGCGCGATCTCGATTTGCCGTATTTACCTGGAAAAGCAGCCTGCCCACACCTCAGGGCATGTCGTGCTGGGTCAGGCCCTGTATGCAACTGGAAAACTTGACGAGGCTGCGCAGACATTCAATACAGTTCTCAATCTGGACCCCGAGAACCTCATTGCACTGAAATGTCTCGGCGACTTAGCGCAGGCAGATGGGAACCTCGAGCGCGCCTATGACAACTTCAGAAAAGTTCTCACTGCAGATCCGCGCGATCATGACGCAAACGGACGGCTGAAAGCTGTAGAGCAAGCCCTTAAAGTTGCTTCGCTCGGGAGCGCGGACGAGTGGATACCACCCCGATCCGATGAGTTCGCTGTTCCCGAAGAACCACCTCCAGTTTTTGCAACCGAGCATTCGCCTGCAGTGGATCCCGAGCCGGAAGTAGAACAAGAGCCTGCGAATGAGCCAGAGTTCGTACCGGAGTCTGTGGAACTCACAACGCCGTCGATCGAGGACGACTACGAGTCGGGAGCCCTTCCCACTGCAGCACCGGACGGCAGTCCGCACCTCGCGCTGGAGGTGGACAATCTCCCCGCGATGGAGCCGCCGGTCGCGCACGAAGACATACCTGAAGACGACTTCCTGGACACTCTCCTGCCCAGCGAGGAAACGCAACATCACCCGGCGATCGCCGAACCTGTAGCGCAGGAATCGGCCGAAGAATCGCTCGCCGTGCCTGATCTTATGGAGGATGCGGATCTCGTTCCCCTCGCGCCACTCGACGAAGGTGACGAGCACCAGTATCGAACAGCGGAATTCAGTCTTCCGACCTACGGATCGACGGAGCCTGAGACTGGCGCGACATCCACGGAGATGGAATCCGAGGCAGAGGCATTGCTGGACGAAGCCGAAACTCCCGCTGAACCGGCGTACGGTTACGACCAGCCGCAGCAGCAGGCGCGCACCGGCGAGTATTCCCTGTCCCGCGATACAGGCGAGTGGAATCGTGAGTCACCCGAAGTCAGTGCACACAGCCCGGCTGAGGAAGATGATCACAGTGCGATTGCCGGAGTAGAGCCCGCGGGGCCGTTCATCACGGAAACGGTCGCCGAACTATACCTGCAGCAGGGTTTCACAGGTGAAGCCCTGCTCGTATATCGGCAGCTCGCACGCTCGAAACCGGGCGATCAGCGGATAGGACACCGGATTGCGGACCTCGAGCAGCGCCTGACGGATGAACATGAAGTTCGACAGGCAGCTTTGGAAAATTCCATTTCGGTTGAAGCAGGTTTGCCGGAACCGGCAGCGGACTTGCCCGAGCCGCCGAGAAGACAGACTGAGTACATGGAGCCGGTGTTGTTTGACATGACGCCGCCGCCAGCTCCGGAGCCAGTCCGCGTCGCACCGCCGGCACCTCGACCCGCACCGGTTGTCATCGATGAGCCCGACGACTGGTTCGCAACCGGACCCGTTCCGGCCGCGCGCGCGCGTCAAACGGTTCAGGAATTCTTCGCCGTGCTTGGCCGCGCGAAACCTGAGGTTCGGCGGAAGCCCGAAGTTCACCGTGTGAGCGCCGAAGACATTCGTGCGGCCGCAGAAATCACCGCTGGATTTGGTGCATTCGGAATGGAACCCGCGGCGCCTTTACCGAAACCAATCGCCGAGCCAACAAGGGGCGACGATGATTCGCAGGACGACGTTCGGCGGTTTCGCGCCTGGCTCGATGGACTGAGCGACTCTTGAAAATTCAGGTGTTGAATGGACCGAGCCTTAATCTGCTCGGTACCCGGGAGCCGCACATCTATGGGACGACGACACTTCCGGAAATAGAAGCGCATCTAACTGCAGTTGCGCGCGAGTTAGGCATAGAAATCTCCTTCTCGCAGCACAATGGTGAAGGGGAGTTCATCGACGCTGTCCATGCCATGCGCGGAGCGATGGACGGCGCGCTTGTGAACGCCGCCGCCTATACGCACACGAGCCTCGCGCTTCGCGATGCACTCGCAGCCGTCAGCGTTCCGTTCGTCGAAATTCACCTGAGCAACATTTTTGCGCGCGAGCCGGAGAGAAGACATTCACATCTCGCTGGAGCCGCAGTGGGAGTCGTGTGCGGACTCGGCGCGTACGGGTACGAGGTGGCGCTGCGCGGGTTGCATAAAAAGTTGAGCGATGTCGGATAGGCGCGCGGCGCGCATCGCTGCGCTGAGAGCAGAGCTGGCCAGTGCAAATGTGGACGGTCTGCTTGTAAGCGCTCTCCCCAATATCAGATATCTCACGGGATTCTCGGGCAGCAGTGCTCTCCTGTTTGTCACAGTCCGCGAGCTGTACTTCATCACCGACTTCAGATACGAAACCCAGGTACAGAGCGAGGTGGGCGATTTCGCCCAGGTGCGTGTCGAGGCGGCAAGTCTTTGGATTGGGTTGTGGGATGTCCTGCAGCGAATCATTCCGCTGGACATCATCGGTTTCGAGTCAACGCATCTGCTGCATCGCGACTTTCAGCGCCTGCTGACTGAGGGCGCCCGTTATCAATGGCGTCCGCAGAATGGGTTGATCGAAACACTGCGTGAGTCGAAGGATGCGGACGAGGTTTCCCTGATCGAGCACGCGGGGAAAATCGCGACACGCGCACTCACGCACACGATCGAGAAAATTCGCGCGGGTGTGAATGAGCTGGAGATAGCCGGCGTTCTGGAAAAGGCCCTCAGGGACGAAGGGTGCGAAGAATTTCCCTTTCCAACGATCGTAGCATCAGGACCGAGGTCAGCTCTTCCGCATGCGAGACCAACGTCGAGGGTGATTGAGAAGGGGGATCTCGTTCTGCTGGATTTTGGCGCCCAGTATCGCGGCTACTGCTCGGATATCACGCGAACCATTATTGTAGGGAAGGCGACAGAGGAACAGCGCCATATTTATAGTATTGTACGCGCGGCTAACGAAACGGCGTCGGAAAATGTTCGGGCCGGGATGTCCGGACAGGATGCCGATGCACTCGCCCGTAGCTACATTGAGGCGCAGGGGTTCGGTAAGGCCTTTGGGCACAGCCTGGGGCATGGTTTGGGACTGGAAGTCCATGAGGCTCCACGTCTTGCGAAAACTGCCGAAGCTGCGTTGAGTGAAGGAGCCGTAGTGACAATCGAGCCGGGGATCTACAGGCCGGGCTGGGGTGGAATACGCATCGAGGATGATGTGCACCTCGCGCCTGAAGGACCGCGGATATTAACCGACTTTACGCACGAATTACTCGAGGTGGCATGATAGAGCCGAACCGCCGATGATCGACCTTAGATATGTAAAAAAGCTGGTCGACATGCTGAACGATTCGACAGTGGATTCGATCGAGATATCCGCGGACAAGGGGATGAAGATCAGGATCTCCAAGCACCCGCAGCAGCGAATTCAGCAGGTGCAGATTCCGCAGATGCAGGCCATGCAGGCGCCTGCCCAGGCTCCTGCTCCAGTTCAGGCACCCGCCGCGGCAGAAAAACCAAAGGCTGAAGCGAAGACAAGCCTGCTCGAGGTGAAGTCGCCGATGGTTGGCACCTACTACGGTGCGCCGGAGCCCGGCGCGAAACAGTATCTCTCGGTTGGCGACAGGATTCACAAAGGCCAGATCCTCTGCATCATCGAAGCGATGAAGATCATGAACGAAATCGAATCAGAATTCGATGGCGTTGTGAAAGAAATCCTCGCACAGAACGCCCATCCCGTTGAATACGGACAGGTTCTTTTCCGCGTAGATCCGAACGGCTGAGATGACGACGCCTGTCACGGGTTCGATCCCGGTCGTATCTACCTTCGACTATCGGACCGTTTTAACGCAGATGATTCAGCGCAACGCTTCAGATATGCACCTGAAGGTGGGGCGCCCGCCTGCTCTGAGAATCGACGGAGAGCTGATCGCGCTGGAAATGCCGCCGTTGCGTCCCGAGGATCTTCGCTTCATCGCCGAGCAGGCGATGGCGCCAAAGAATCTCAAGGAATTTTCGGAAGCGAAGGAATCCGACTTTGCGCTCAGCGTTCCCGGCGTGGGTCGTTTCCGCGTCAACGCGTACCAGCAGCGTGGAACCATCGCTTATGCATTTCGCGTAGTTCCATTTCAGGCGCGCACAATCTCCGAGCTGAATCTTCCGCCGGTGGTGGAGAAAATCTCCATGCTGCCGCGGGGACTCGTCCTGGTGACTGGAATTACCGGTTCAGGAAAGTCGACCGCACTCGCGTCGATGATCCACTATATCAACCAGAACCGGCAGGCCAACGTCATCACAATCGAAGATCCGATCGAGT
>JANLYJ010000092.1:0-10649 GCA_031365555.1 Gemmatimonadaceae bacterium
TGAAAGCTCCCCCACCGAAGGGGTTCCAGGTGCTTCGCGCACCCGTGGACATCCCGATCAAGATTCCTGAAATCGATCTTTCCAAGAAGGTCACGAACGAAGATGACTTCAGCGGAAAGGGCGTGAAGGGCGGTATCGCCAAGGGAGTCGTCGGTGGAACGGGAATTGTTGATCCAAACCAGACCTACTTCGAATTCCAGGTCGAGAAGCCTGTTGTTCAGGTCCCTGGAACGGCTTCGCCCAGATATCCGGAAGTTCTTCGGTCATCAGGCGTCGAAGGTGAAGTTCAGGCACAGTTTGTGGTAGGAGAAGAGGGACGTGCTGACGTTTCCACGCTCAAGATCCTGAAGTCGAGCAACGACCTGTTCAGCTCTGCAGTGCGAAGTGCGCTGCCGAACATGCGATTCTACGCGGCAGAGGTTGGCGGAAAAAAGGTAAAGCAGCTGGTTCAACAGACGTTCCAATTCAGACTCGACCGCTAACCGCGGCATAACACTCCAGGAGAAACAGCACTATGCAGATGTCACTGATTGACCTTTGGGCACAGATGGCCGGATTTGCCCGCGGAATCGTATTAGTTCTCGCGGCCATGTCGGTCTGGTCCCTGTCGGTCTCGATCAAGAAGTGGTGGGACCTCAAGAAGGCCCAGGGTGAAACACGCAAGTTCGCGCCTGAATTCTCGCAGTTCCTCGAAGAAGACAACCTTGGCGATGCGATCACGCTCGCTGAGAAGTACAAGAAGTCGCACGTTGCCCGCGTTCTTGGCGGCGCACTCACCGACATCAAGCCGCTGATCCACGACGGATCGGTCACGGTTGCCGACATCAACTCGGCAGAGCGCGCGGTCGAGCGTGAAATGCTTATGACGATCACCGACCTGAAGCGTGGTCTCGGTGTTCTCGCGACTGTAGGTGCAACGGCTCCGTTCGTAGGACTTCTGGGAACGACCATGGGAATCGTCAACGCGTTCACCGGTATGGCCGCGTCGGGTTCAGGCGGTCTGTCCGCAATTTCCGCCGGTGTCGCAGAAGCACTCGTTACGACTGCATTCGGTCTTCTCGTCGCAATTCCGGCCGTGTGGCTCTTCAACTATTTCCAGGTCAAGATCGACAACCTGACAGCTGAAATGACCTACACGTCGAAGGAAATGATCGACTACCTGATCAAGAACGTCAGCGGTGAGTTCGGCCGCTCGCGCTTCACACGTGAGTTCAACACCACCGCTACGGCCGGCTCCACCAAGATCTCGCAGTAACCACCTGAGCTACCGAAGAGGGATTTAGCGATGGCAATGTCCACAGGGGGCGGCAGCAATGTGAAGGCCGAGCCGAACGTGACGCCGATGATCGACGTCATGCTCGTTCTGCTGATCATCTTCATGCTCGTCGTCCCGGCAATCAACTCCGGCTTCCAGGCTGTGCCGCCCCAGGGCGCCAACCTGAAGCCGCATCCGGAAGAGGATACGGACCAGGTGCTCGGTATCGACGCCAATGGTCAGTACTTCCTGAACAAGAAGCCGATTCGCAACGAAGATCTCGGGCCCATGCTCAAGGAAATCTTTACGAATCGCACGATCGACAAGCTTCTGTACATCAAGGCCCACAAGGACCTCGAGTACGGAAAGATCCTCGATGCAATGGATGTGGCGTCGAGAAACGAAGTTCGGGTTACCGGAATGATTACGGATCAGAAGCCTGGAACCGTATCACTGGTTTCGTCGGATAATCTGAGCGGCATGGCCAAGGAGAAGAAATAATGTCCATGTCTACTGGAGGCGGTGGCGGTCTTACCAACGATATCAACGTCACGCCAATGATCGACGTACTGCTCGTGCTCCTGATCATCTTCATGCTCGTCGTTCCTATGTCACGCAAGGCAATCGATCTGCAGATTCCTGATCCGAACGATCAGACGGTTTCGGCCGCGCCGCCACCGGCGCAGATTGTTCTTGAAGTTGGAAAGGGTGGAACGTTCTCCGTGAATAAGGAAGTCATTCCGAAGGAACGTCTGCTTGCCCGGCTGAAAGAGATTTACGATCCCCGTCCCGAAAAGATCATTTTCGTGAAGGGAGATCCAACGGTTAAGTACGAGGATGTGATTTGGGCGATGGACGTGTCTCGTGGAGCAGGCGTCAAGGTAATCGGCGCAGTTCCGAAGGAGACGAAGTAGGCGCGCCTAAGAAATACCGAGTACCAATAGGCGTACCAAGCAGGAGAGAGGGGCGATGGAAGGGATTCGTCGCCTCTCTTTTTGCGCATGGGCTGCTCTTGTTCCTGCTTATCGGGCCGATCGCGTACCACACTTACGAAGGCAAACCAGCTGTTGGGGGAGGCGGTGAAGGCCCGGCGGGTGGTGGAGGTGGCGGGTCGCGTGGAGGCGAACATCTTCAGTTCGTGCAGATAAAGCAGGCGAGTGCCGCCGACGTCACTGCAATCACACCAGTGCCAAAGATTGTCCCTCCGAAAGTTGTCGAGGCAAAGCCACTCACGCTGACGCCAGTCCCTGCCCAGTCATCCAGTGCTGCTCCGGTTTCTTCAGTAGGCTCAGGGGAGGGAACAGGAGGCGCCGGATCGGGACCTGGAACTGGCGGCGGGATCGGATCTGGTACCGGCACAGGTACTGGAACCGGAAATGGGCCGGGTACCGGTGGCGGTCCGGGTACTTCGTATCCGCCCACACCAACCCAATTTTTTCTTCCGCCACTGCCTGCCCCGTCCAGCATACGCGGATATCATCTCATTGCATATTTCGACGTGGACGAACGCGGGAACGCCAAGCTGCTCGGCTTCAACCCCTCCCGCGACGGTGGCTACAACCGGAAATTGCGTGACGTCCTCTCGGCGCTGAAATTCAAACCGGGAGTGAAGGCAGATGGAACTCCCGTTCGTGACACTGTGGACATTCAATTCATTTTTTAAGTTGCAGGCTTAAGCATCCATGAACAAAATCTCCGGCACGGAAGCGCTCAACAGATTGCGTGAGGGAAATGCCCGCTTCGCGGCCAGTGCCCGCGACTCCGAGCTCTTCCTCACCCACGCGCGGCGCAATGAGCTTACAGACATTCAGGAGCCCTTTGCAATTATTCTGGGCTGCTCCGACGCCCGCGTTCCGGCGGAAATCATCTTCGACCAGGGATTGGGCGATCTCTTCGTCATTCGTGTCGCTGGCAACATCGTGGCGCCGTCACAGGTAGGGAGTGTCGAGTTTGCGGCCGATCTGTTTCGCACGCGGTTGGTTGTCGTGGTGGGACATTCACGCTGCGGTGCCGTCCTGGCAACACTCGAAGAGATGCGCAGACCCAACGAGAAACAATCGCCGAACCTGCGCGCAATCGTTGATCGTGTGAGGCCGTCTATCCAGAGTCTTGTAGACGTGCACGGCAGTGCGGACTCTCCTGAGCTCGTTCACCAGGCCGTTCGTGCGAATATTCGCGCATCAGTGGATCACCTTCGGCATGGATCGGCTGTGCTAGAACAGCTTGTTCAGGAAAACGGACTGATGATCGTTGGCGCCGAGTACTCGCTCGAGACCGGAGTGGTGGAGTTCTTCGAGGGAGTCTAGGTGAGAGCCCGCGCGCGGTCGAGCAGCAGATCCCGCTCGCGCTCATTGCGGGTGAGCGATGCCGCTTTCTCAAATTCCATTCTCGCTTCAGTGTTGCGTCCAAGTTTCGCGAGGAGGTCACCGCGGACGGACGCCAGTAGATGGTATTGTTTAAGTGCCGGCTCTGACTTTAGGTCATCCACAATCGCCAGACCTTCAGCGGGACCAAATGCCATTCCCACTGCCACTGCACGATTGAGCTCAACGATCGGCGACGGAGAGATCTGCGCGAGTGCGTCATATAGTGCAGCGATTTTTTCCCAGTCCGTTTCCTCGGCGGTCCTTGCACGTGCGTGACACGCAGCGATGGAAGCCTGTAGCGTGTATGATCCGAACGGCGCACGAATTTTCTCGGCGCGAGTGAGAGCTGCAAGACCACGTCTTATCAGCAGTTGATCCCAGCGGGACCTGTCCTGATCCAGCAGGAGCACTGGTTTCCCGTCTCGAGTTACTCGCGCACGGAATCTGGATGCCTGAATTTCCATCAGCGCTACAAGTCCATGCACTTCCGGTTCTTCTGGCTCCAGCTCGGCCACGATTCTGCCGAGCCTGAGCGCATCCTCACATAGAGCGGGGCGAATGAGATCTTCCCCGGCTGTAGCAGAGTACCCCTCGTTGAAAATCAAATAGATCACTTCAAGTACAGAGGTGATTCTCGACCTGAGCTCTGCACCACGCGGCACCTCGAAGGGCACGCGCGCTTCCGACAGGGTTCGCTTCGCGCGCACGATGCGTTGTGCAATAGTTGCTTCACTTACAAGAAAAGCTCGCGCTATTTCGTCGGTCGTGAGTCCGCCCAGCAGGCGCAGGGTAAGCGCCACGCGTGCTTCGGTTGAGAGAACCGGGTGGCATGAAATGAAGACCAGGCGAAGCAGGTCGTCGCCCACCGGGTCATCGAGCTCGGCGTCGATGTCATGTGTGGAGCGGTTTGTCTCAGCCTCCAGGACGATTTCGCCTTCCTTGCGGTGATGCAGGGCCGTGCGCCTCAAGGAATCGATAGCGCGGTATTTGGCTGTTTGCATGAGCCATGCGCCGGGCTTGTCGGGAACGCCGGTCGCGGGCCATTGCTCGAGCGCAGCCATGAGTGCGTCCTGTGCCAGATCTTCCGCCAGTCCAACGTCTTTTACGACGCGCGTAAGTGCGGCGATCAATCGCGCCGACTCGATGCGCCAGACTGCGTCGATTGCGCCATGGATGTCGGGCGCATTCGCGGCGCCCGACTTCGCGGTTTTATTTCTCAGCGTTTTTTGCAGCCTGAACGCGCCACTGTTCTTCCTGTGCGCGCGCTTCCGGCGTGAATTCCTTGCCGAAGTCTTCCGCCTCAAATACCTGGCGAATTTCGATTTCGCATTCCTGGCCGGGCATTGGGTTCGGGCACCGCTTCATCCATTCGATGGCTTCATCTTTGGACTTCACCTGGATCAACCAGAATCCGGCGACAAGCTCTTTTGTTTCGCTGAAGGGTCCATCGATCACCGTGCGTTTGTCGCCCGAAAACCGGATACGGGCGCCCTTCGAGCTTGGGTGCAGACCTTCGCCAGCCAGCAGTACTCCCGCCTTCACCAGATCCTCGTTGAACTTGCCCATCTCAGTGAGCTCCTGCTCAGTGGGCATAATGCCGGCTTCGCTGTCCTTCGAGGCTTTAACAATCACCATGAACCGCATTGGGGATCTCCATTGGTTTCGGGCATGTGCCCTTGTCTGCAGATACGTCGAACGAGACGCAGGGAAATCGACAGACCTTCCGAAAATCTACGAAAAAATCCAATACCAGGTGCGTTCGCGGGTTGCAGTTACAACGTCCAGGATGGCATTTTTTGCCGAATCCCCCAACGACTGGAAAATGAGTGAAAATGTGATGGTGATGGTCGGTACGATGAAGGGAGCATTCATCTTCCGGTCGGATAAGAAACGAACAAAATGGACACTCGAAGGCCCGCATTTTCGGGGCGAGGCAGTCTATGCGTTCGCGCATGATTCGCGGACCCGTGAGCCACGAACTTTTGCCGGTATAAACAACGGATTCTTCGGGCCTTCGATGGCCTTCAGCACGGATCTCGGCAAATCATGGAGCGCTCCTGATCGCCAGAGTGTGAAGTTTCCGGAGGATTCCGGCCGAGCGCTGAAACAGATTTGGCAGATTGTCCCGGGAAAGGAAGGGAAGGACGACGTGATGTTCTGCGGTGTGGAACCCGCATGTCTTTTTGTTTCGCGGGATGGCGGCACTACCTGGAGCCCGAACGAAGGCCTGCTTCGCCATGAGCATCAGCCCAAATGGCAGCCAGGTGCGGGCGGACTCTGTTTGCACACAATCATTCAGGACCCAAAAGATCCCGACCGCATGCTCATCGCAATATCCAGTGGCGGCGCGTACCGCACAGACGATGGCGGAAAAAGCTGGAAGGCGAAAAATGTCGGTGTGCGGGCAGAGTTTCTTCCTGACAAGCATCCGGAGTTTGGACAGTGCGTGCACAAAGTCGTCAGCCATCCTTCCAAACCCGAGCGCCTGTTCCTGCAGAATCACTGGGGCCTGTATCGCAGCGACGATTGGGGCGACTCGTGGCACGACATTGCGAACGAGGTCCCGTCAGATTTTGGATTCGCGATGCACATGCACCCGCAGAATCCGGATACCGTCTATATCGTTCCGCTCGAATCGGACCAGTTTCGCTGCACCCCTGAAGCGAAACTGCGGGTCTACCGAACCACCGATGCGGGCAAGAGCTGGGAGCCGCTGACGAGAGGTCTTCCGCAGTCTGACGCGTACGAAACAGTGTTGCGCGATGGAATGTGCGGGGACTCGATCGACCCTGCAGGAATTTATTTTGGAACGCGCAGCGGAAAGGTGTTCGGGTCAAATGACAGTGGCGACAGCTGGATGGAAATGGCCGATGGTCTTCCGCCCGTGGTCTGCGTGAAGGTGGCGGTGAGCGAGTAGTGATTGTTATCGAGCTCCCTCCGTCATTGATCGGGCCGAATGATCGAGGCCGTATCGAGCTTACGGAGCAGTTCGCAACTGTAGGTGATGCGCTGCGCTCGCTTGAAACGCACTCACCGGCAGCCATCGACGGCGTGCTGGACGAGCAGGGAAACCTTCGTCAGCATGTGAATGTGTTCCTGGATCAAGAAAACACCCGGTTTCTGCGCGGACTTGATACGCCGGTCACTGATGGGAGCACCATTTTCGTCATTGGCGCGATCAGTGGGGGCTAAGACAGCGGGCGGGGGTGGCCCGCCCCAGCCACCTTTCCACTACTATATAGCCTAGGCTGGCAAATAAGCCCTGGCGAACGTAAATTCTGCCCTGCAAAACCGACCTGACTTTTTCGGTTTTAACGACTTCCCCCCATCAAACCAGCATGACATCCGAGACGAGCCGAACAGAGGCTGCGCCAGATCGTGAATTTGTCAAAGCGTTAACACTCACCGACGCTACAATGCTGGTCGCCGGGTCAATGATCGGATCCGGAATCTTCATCGTTTCTGCAGACATTGGCCGCACTGTAGGCTCGCCATTCTGGCTGCTGATGGCCTGGGTGGTCGCGGGGATCGTCACGATTCTCGGCGCGCTCTCTTACGGCGAGCTCGCAGCGATGTATCCGAAGGCAGGCGGCCAGTATGTCTTCCTCCGCGAGTCCATGGGCCAGCTGATGGGATTCCTCTACGGATGGACGCTCTTCGTGGTCATCCAGACAGGAACCATCGCCGCCGTAGCGGTCGCATTCGGCAAATATCTTGGGGTGCTCTGGCCCTCGATCTCTCCCGAACGGTACGGATGGTTTCCGCAGTTCACTGTGACGACGTGGAGCGGCCCAATCGAGCTCGGCCTTTCACCGCAGCGTCTCGTAGCACTGATCACGGTCTGGATTCTGACCTGGATCAACCTGCGTGGCGTGCGTGAAGGCAAGATGGTTCAAACCACGCTCACAGTCGTGAAGACTGGCGCATTGGCTCTCCTAATCCTTCTCGGCCTTACGATTGGCCGCAATGCTTCTGCAGTCGCAGCGAACTTTTCGGCCGGGAATTTTACCGGGAATGTGGATTTCACCGGCGCATTCACGATTGTTTTCGGGTCGGCGCTTGTCGGTTCTCTCTTTTCCAGCGACGCGTGGAACAACGTCACCTTCGCTGCGGCCGAAGTTAAGAATCCACAGCGCAATCTTCCGCGCGCGCTGCTCTTCGGTACCGGACTCGTCACGCTTTTGTACATCCTCGCCAATATTGCGTACCTGAATGTCCTGCCACTCCAGGGCACCGAAGGCGCTGCTGATGTGCTCGGACGCGGCATCACACACGCGACGCAGGATCGAGTTGGTGGAGCAGCTGCTGAAGTAATCTTTGGACCGATTGGCGGGTCGATCATGGCATTTGCAATCCTGATCTCAACCTTCGGCTGCAACAACGGACTCATTCTGTCCGGCGCGCGCGTTTACTATGCGATGGCAAAGGACAAACTCTTCTTTTCGAAGGCCGGCACGCTCAACAAGAACAGCGTTCCCGCATTCGCGCTGATAGTGCAGGCAATCTGGACCAGCCTGCTCTGTCTCACGGGCACGTACAACCAGCTGCTGGATTTCGTGATTTTCGCGGCACTGCTTTTCTATGTCGCGACGACTGTAGGCCTTTTCCGGCTGCGGTCACTCCGTCCCGATGCTGAACGTCCATACAAGGCGTTGGGATATCCGTTCCTCCCGGGGCTTTACATCGTCCTCGCATCCGCAATTGCAATCGTCTTGCTGATTGCGGACAAAACGCGCTATCAGGCCATTTCCGGCCTGGTGCTCGTTGCGCTTGGGCTCCCCGTGTACTTCATCTGGCGAAAAGTAGAAGGCTCCTAATCGCCCGGTTTCTAACAACGCGCTCCCGCGCATCCTTGCCAGTTATCCCAGGAGATACACGAGTATGAATCTGATGGACCGTCTGATCCGTCACGCCAAGTTCGTCGCAATGTTGCTGGTTGTCGTCGCAATGCCTGTTGTTGCGCAGGACTCCGCAATGGTTGCCGCACCCCAGTCCTCGCCTGCAGCGGTTGATTCCGCATCAGCAGCGGGCGCAATGTCGGTATCTCCCGACGCAAACCTGACAGTCACGCCGAGCGGCGCGTCTGAGCATCGCCCAGGCGGCGAAGCCAACCTGGTGATTCCGGATTTGTCCTCGCAGACATTCTTCGGGATGTCCGGCAAGTCGCTGCTCTCACTCGGCCTGATCGTGTGTGTGCTCGGACTGATCTTTGGTATGGTGATTTACAACCAGCTGAAGAACATGCAGGTGCATGCATCCATGCTCGAGATTTCCGACCTGATTTATGAAACCTGCAAGACGTACCTCATCACGCAGGGGAAATTCATTCTCATTCTCGAGATCTTCATCGGTCTCGTCATCGCCATCTACTTCGGCGTGCTTGTCGGATTTCCGCTGACGAAAGTCGCGATCATCCTGGCATTCAGCCTTGTTGGTATCGCCGGCAGCTATGGCGTTGCGTGGTTCGGTATCCGCGTCAACACCTTTGCGAATTCGCGCACTGCGTTCGCCAGTCTGCGCGGGAAGCCTTACCCCTGCTACGCAATTCCGCTCAAGGCTGGAATGAGCATTGGCATGCTGCTGATTTCAGTCGAGCTGTTCATCATGCTCTGCATTCTGCTCTTCATCCCGGGTGACTATGCGGGACCCTGCTTCATCGGTTTTGCAATCGGTGAGTCACTGGGCGCCGCAGCCCTTCGTATTGCCGGCGGTATCTTCACGAAGATCGCTGACATTGGCGCTGACCTCATGAAGATCGTCTTCAACGTCAAGGAAGATGACGCACGGAACCCTGGCGTGATCGCGGACTGCACAGGCGACAACGCAGGTGACTCAGTCGGTCCCAGCGCCGACGGCTTCGAGACCTATGGCGTCACGGGTGTCGCACTCATTTCGTTCATTCTTCTCGCCGTACGCGAGCCAAGCACCCAGGTGCAGCTCCTGGTCTGGATCTTCGTCATGCGCGTAATGATGATCGTCGCAAGCGGACTTTCGTACCTGGTCAATGAAGCGGTTGCAAAGGGACGCTACCTGAATGCCGATAAGATGAACTACGAGGCGCCGCTCACCTCACTCGTCTGGCTCACGTCGCTGGTTTCCGTTGCACTGACGTACCTTGTTTCCCGGATGTTGATTCCGAACATCGGTGGAGATCCGACACTCTGGTGGAAGCTTTCCACGATCATCACCTGCGGAACGCTCGCAGGCGCGATTATCCCTGAGCTCGTCAAGATCTTCACGTCCACCGAGTCCACGCACGTGAAGGAAGTCGTCACGTCGTCGCGTGAGGGTGGTGCTTCACTCAACATTCTGTCCGGACTTGTCGCTGGTAATTTCAGCGCCTACTGGCTGGGCATGGCGATCATGATCCTGATGTCGATCGCATACTGGGTCAGCACGCATGGAATGAGCGCACTCATGATTGCGCCGGCCGTCTTCGCATTTGGTCTCGTCGCATTCGGATTCCTGGGAATGGGACCTGTAACCATCGCAGTCGACTCATACGGCCCGGTTACGGATAACGCGCAGTCAGTGTTCGAGCTTTCCACCATCGAGCAGATGCCTGGAATTGCTGCGGAGCTGAAGAGCACGTACGGCTTCGACGTCAACTTCGAGCGCGCGAAGCATCTTCTCGAAGAGAATGACGGTGCAGGCAACACATTCAAGGCCACGGCCAAGCCTGTGCTCATTGGAACCGCCGTCGTAGGCGCTACCACAATGATCTTCTCGATCATCGTCGGCCTGACGCACGGCTTGCAGCCCCAGTACCTCGGCAACCTTTCCATTCTTCATCCGCCGTTCCTGCTTGGCTTGATTGCAGGTGGCGCGGTGATCTACTGGTTCACAGGCGCGTCGATGCAGGCTGTTACCACCGGTGCGTATCGCGCAGTTGAGTTCATCAAGGCGAACATGAACCTGGAAAGCACGGAGAAGGCTTCCGTCGCGGACAGCAAAAAGGTCGTCGAGATCTGCACGCAGTACGCCCAGAAGGGAATGTTCAACATCTTCCTGACAGTGTTCTTCTCCGC
>JANLYJ010000101.1:0-7712 GCA_031365555.1 Gemmatimonadaceae bacterium
CACAACTTCGTCATTGTGAAAGCCTTCGGTGATTCCGATCAGCTTGGCACGAAGCGAAGCCTCGGCCGCACCGACACTCTGGAGGAACTGCGTACCGGTTGGCGATGAAGACGAAACAATATTGTAGTCTTTGTGGCCCCAGTGGCTCGGCATCTGGCGTCCGCCTGACGCGGGATCGATTGCCGCGCCAACGGCCTCATACAACATCTCCGCCGGTGTAACACCTAGCTGCAGGCAGAGCGCGCGGTCGCGGTAGTAGGTGTAAAACCAGTCGTACGCCGTCCGGAAAACCATCCCGGCGGCAGTTAAGATGGCTTCGTGACCTGCTCCCGAAATCTGGAAGAAAATCTTGTTTTGCCGCTTGAGCTGAACTTCCTTATCGTCCAGCTTCCTCGACATGAGCATATTGCGGTAGGCCGCAACAAGCTGTTCGCTCGAAAGGCCTGCCGCGGGACCACTCAGATTTTTTGATTCGGGACGGGTCTTGGTAGCCATAGTCGTCGCTTGGGTGACCTTAACTTCGAAAAATAGCCCCTTTATCAAATGACGGGAGCACTGACGGGCGAAAATCTTGTCGCGATCCTGGCTCTAGTGGGGATCGTAATTGTCGTGGCCTCACTGCTCTCCGGAGTAGTGGAAAAAACGGGCCTGCCACAGGTGGCAATCTTCCTTGCCCTCGGTGCGCTGCTTGGCCCCGCCGGCTTTGGCCTCTTCGAAGTGACACTGCAGTCCACGGCGCTCCGCGTAATGACTACGCTCGCGCTGCTCCTGGTCCTTTTTTCCGACGCCATCACGCTCGACATGCGCGGGTTTCGCGAATACCGACGACCTGCGCTACTGGTTCTCGGTCCCGGGACTCTCCTCCCCGCGATACTCCTGGCGGTGCTCGCGCACTACCTGCTGGGAATATCCCCGGCTCGGTCAGCGATTCTTGGCGCTGCTCTCGCCTCAACTGATCCGGTTCTGCTGAGGACCTTGCTCCGAACGCCAACGCTCCCAACAGACACGCGACTCGTGCTCCGGCTGGAAAGTGGAATCAACGATGTGATTCTGCTTCCAATAGTAGTAATCGCAATGCTGGTGATCGCAGCCGGCGGAACGATGACTTTTCAGAGCGTGACCAGCCACGCTGCCGGCCTGTTCGTTCTTGGACCACTGCTCGGCGCGGGGATCGGCTGGGCCGGAATTTCGCTGCTGGAAGCGATTCGGTCGCGAATTGGAGTCCGGCGCGACTACGAATCATTGTACGCCTTGGGCATCGCGTTCAGTGCATACGCCGCAGCCGAGTCCGTCGGTGGCAGTGGATTTCTTGCAGCCTTTGCGGCCGGTCTCACGATCGCAATGCTCGACGTGGAGCTGTGTGACTGCTTTCTCGACTACGGTCAGGCGACTGCAGAGATGTTTCTGCTGCTCACTTTTCTCGCATTTGGTTCGTCGCTGATCTGGATGGGGTTGCGAGTACTCGATGCGCGAACCGTGCTTTTCGCTCTGGTCGCGGTGACGATACGGACAATCGTTCTTTTGCCCGTGCTCCGCGCCGCGCGCATCGACCGGCGAAGTCAGCGGCTGATTGCCTGGATGGGTCCGCGCGGCTTGAGCTCCCTGCTGCTCGTTCTGCTTCCAGTATTCGCCGGTGTGTCCGGATCCGAGCAGCTCTTTTCGATCACTTGCCTCGTTGTGCTCTTTTCAGTGGTTCTGCACGGCGGTGGAATCGCACTCTTTCTGCGACGTGTTGCCAGGGCGGAACGCGTACCGGTCGTCTCGTCAATCTCACGCGAGCTTCCGCAGCTGGACATAACTACGACTGACGAGAAGATCACCGTCGACGAAGTGCGTGCGATGGAAATCCGCGCAGAGCCCTATTCGGTCATCGATGTTCGCACCGACAAGTCATTCAACAGCGATGAAATGATCGCAACCAATGCCTTGCGGTTCGCGCCCGACGATGCCGTGCGCCGCGCAAAGGACACGCAGCTTTCATCGCGCGGCACTCTCGTGGTCTACTGTGCTTGAATTGACGACGCCACAAGCACCCGTGTGGTGCGAGATCTGAGAAGAGCCGGATTTTCTGGAGCGAGAGCACTGATCGGTGGATGGTCCGCGTGGAAGGACGCGGGTATGCCGATTACGAAGCGCTAGTAGTCCACTGGTCGCAGGTACGAGTCGCCGATGGCGGTATGACTGACCATCGCGACAGCGGGAAGTTTTCTCTTCCAGTGCGTTCCCTCGAGCCGCTTCCGGACAAGCTCAATTTCTGATTCCGAAAATCCCTGTATCTCGGATGGCTTGAATCCGCTCAGCAGCCAGTGCAGGATTTGGTCTGCCTTCTGGTAGCTGATTCCGAAATCGCCCTCGTCAGTTTGCCCCTGGATAAGGTCGGCTGACGCGGGCTTGTCCACGATTTCTGCGGGAACTCCCAGATACCGCGCGAGCTCCCATACCTGGGTCTTGTACAGATCACCGATCGGATTGATTGGTGGCGAATCGTCCGCATGCCATGTGAAATATCCGAGCAGCCGCTCGCTCTTATTTCCCGTGCCGAGCGGAAGCGCGCGATAGCGAGCTGACAAGTCAAAGAGAGCGATCATCCGGACCCGAGCCATGACATTCCCCTTTCGCTGACTGTCAGCGTCCGGTTCATTCGCGAGGTAGCCGTCGACCGCAGCACTGATATCGACCGTTCTCGACGCCAGGCTGAGGGAGTCCATAAGCCGGGCTGCATGCTCGAGGGACTGCGGACTGGATGTACGGTACGGAAGTCTGACTGCAATGACATTCTCCGGACCGAGCGCACGCGCAGCAAGGCAGGCAACAACTGCTGAATCAACTCCACCTGAAAGTCCAAGCACCGCCTTGGTAAAACCGCGGCGCTCGAATTCCTGTTTTAGGAATGAAACCAGCCACTCGGTCGTGAGCGCACAGTCAATGTTGAGTGGCGACGGACTGGTGACCGACGCCGGCGCCACAATCACCTGGACGCTCTCGCTCGAATCGGAATCCGTCTTAGCCGCTTTTTTCGAAGCTTTCGCCTTCGACGGTTTCGATTTCGCGGGGTCGTATTCCACTGGGCCAACCGGCTGCTGTCTTGTGGTGTCCAGCGCGCCCACCAGGTGCGGGAGCATAGTCTGCAAATCAGTAAGCAGCGGCATGTCAGCGCGTGCCCGAGTCAACTCTGATTCACTCAACGTGATGTTCACGATCGCTTCATCCCAAAGTGGAGCCCGAACCTTGATGTCTCCCTTCGGTCCAGCAATCACCGACCCGCCTGTGAAAACCTTTCCGCCTTCGTTACCAACGAGATGAATTAGAGCGACGAACACACCATGTTCGCTAGCAATATCGCGAGCAAGTCGCTCCCATCGCTCCAGGCTCGCTGGTCCCGGAAGTCCGTCATCGCGTGTCCAAACGCCTCGGCCCGGTGACGCGGAAGGAATGATTATCAGCTGTGCACCATCGAGAGCGGCCAGCGTACCTGACAGACTATGCCACGCGTCCTCGCAAACGAGAATCGCGGCGCGCCCCCAGCTTGTATCGAATGCGCGGATATTGAAACCGCGATCTACGAACCGCTCTTCATCGAAGAGCCCATACGTCGGAAGAAAAACTTTTCGGTGTACATGACGTACGATTGGCTCATCCCCGCCAACCGTTACATACAGCGCGCTATTGTAAAAAGTGTTGTTCCAGATTTCGTAGAACCCGACACTTACATCGAGCGAGTGCCCGCTCTTTACGCGCGACTTGTATGTGTCCTGCAGATCTCGCGCGAGTGAGCCGGCTGTCATGGCCGCCTCCCGCACACCGCCTTCGAGGAAGTACGCGGTAAGCGCGGTCTCAGGCAGAACAGCTACATCAGGCCGGGGATCGAGAGAATCAAGCTGCGCAAAGATGTCGCCGAGGTGCGCGAGATTAGCCGCGTACTCACCTTTACGCGGCTTGAACTGAACGATCGCAAGATTCACTGACTGATGCACACCTGAAAGTTGCCCTTGGCAAAAGTGCAGGGCAACTGCCCCCAGGGTCTTTTATCGCGCTTCTGCCGCCCCGTCTTCGTCGTCAGGTGCAGCAGCGGCGGCGCCAAAGAGGTTCGCCGAAGTAAATGCGGAGGGAGCCGCAAAGACTCCCGACACAACGACCGTTACAAGTTGTATCGACTGGATGAGAACAGCGGCGGCGACGGCTTGCTCCTGCGGAAACCCGAATCTGGTGACAGCGAGCGCATAGAAAATTTGAAAAACGCCAACGTTGCCGGGCGTCGCGCGAATGAAGCCCGCAAGATTTACGGCAACAACTGCGGCAACAGTTGCGACGATTGGGAGGTGCAGCCCTACGGCCTCCGCTCCCGCAGCAAATGCGATGATCTGCGTCGGCCAGTAAACCAGCGAGATTCCGAACGCTTTGACCGCATCCATTCCACGCAGTCGCGCGCGCGCCTCAGCGGCAAACCGAATCAGGAAGGATTTCCCTTTGTGCACATATCCACGCCATCCCGCAGTAACCACTGGCTCGAGGATCGATTCCGGATTCTTGCCTCTGTACGCAACGAACGCGACAAAAAACCCAAAAGCAACGAGGGCGGGAACGATGACTTTTGACGCGGGGAAGAGGTCAGTCGGTTGAATCAGTACGGCGATAACCGCCATCGCAAAAAATGCCAGTATCTCGACAACTTTATCCGACGCGAGTGAGCCGAGCACTGTAGCGAGTCGTGCGTTCGCAGCGCGAGCCGCGAGCCCCACTCTGATGACTTCACCGGCATTGGCGAGAAGCACTGCGTTGAGACCCAGTCCAGCGAATGTGAAGCGGATGACCTGTCCAAGACGCAGGGATGTGGATCGTCTCAGGAAGATCCACCAGCGCGCACCTTTCATCACTGTCGAGAAGAGCGTCGCTGCAGCCACTACCAGCAGAAGCGGGACGGACGCGTTCGACACGGAGCTCCACACTGCGCGCCAGTCAACGGCCCTGGCAGCGAGCCAGGCGAAACCAAGAACTACAAGCGCGAGAACGAGACGACGGATTCTGATGAGCTAAGCTAAAAAGAAATCGTCGAAAATGCGCGGCAGATCCCGGGCGTCCTTGTATTCCCGCATCTCCACTCCTTCGCTTCCCGCAATCATCGCAGACACTCGTCGGCCTTCTGCACTTCGAAAGAGACACAGGATTGGAACTTTCCATTCGACAGCTCTTCCGATCTCGTAGCCGACTCCGAGGCTGGGTGTAGTTACCTCGGCGACCACGCAAGTCGCTGAACGGAGCCAGTCGATGTCCCGGTCATGTATGTCCTTGTCGCCTAGAGTTTCGCCGTCATCAGTCAGCGACTCGTCGGCTATGTGTTCAGTCAGTACACGACCGTATGCCTGCAGTGAACGTATGATCTCGGCGTAAAGTGCCCGGTCTCCGCGTCCACCGCGAATAGATCCCGCAAAGTAAATCACCGCAGGTGAGCGACTCACGCTGCCAGCACTTCGTCCATCACGCACTGAACATTTTCAATTTCGTCCTTGTTGACGAGGTGTCCCATGCCCGGATAGAGCTTGCGCGTCACGCGGGCTCCCAGTCTTGCGAACAAGGCTTCGCTTTCCAGAACGCGTGCCGCAGGAATATGAGAATCGACGTCACTGCAGCCGAGAAAAACTGGCGTGCCATCGAGCGATTCGTTGACGTCGTCCCACGTGGTACCCGGTGGTCCGATTACCCCGCCGCTCAGCACCATCACACCGCCGTAGCGCGCAGGATTTCTGATAGCGAATTCCGCTGTGAGACAGGCACCCTGTGAGAAACCGAGCAGCATGATCTTGTGGGACGGAAAACCTTTCGCCTGAAGATCTGCGACAAGTGATCCAATCTCTGCCAGTCCGTTGCTGATTCCAGGTTCGTTCGTTTCACGGTCGGCCATGAAGCTATACGGATACCATGCGCCCCCTTCGGCCGCCGGTGCAAGTGCCGCAAAATCGGGACGGTCGAGAACAGGGAGCAGATCCAGAATGTTTTCCGGAGCGGCATTGCGCCCATGAATCATTATGATCGCTGCTTTGGCTGTGGCGATGGGCACTCCGGCGGAAACTATGCGGTTAACCACTAGTAGTGGATCCCCGGAAGCTGCCTCTCGATTTCCGCACGGCGCGGCTCCGCTGCGGGCGGGAGCTTCAGTGCGCGACCCAGATCGTCAGCGCTTTCATCGACTGAGAATCCCGGTTTCATCGTGGCGACTTCGTACAGAATTCCCCCCGGCTCCCGGAAGTATATGGACTGGAAGTATTGGCGGTCCATGAGTGGAGTCACCTGAATACCGCGGCTTGTCAGCTCCGTACGAAGGCGCATCTGTTCGTCCGCACTCTCGATCGCCATCGCTACATGGTGCACAGTCCCCAAACCGTTGCGCGCGTCGGGTGCGTCTGCCGATTCAACGACATCGATCGTCTTGCCCGACCCGCCTCCGTTAACGACGACGCGTGTCGTAGAGTTCTTTTTCTCGGATACGGAATATCCCAGCCAGTCTTTCATGAATGCGATTGTCGGTCCGGAGTCGCGCACAGTCATTGTTACACTGTGCAATCCCCTGATGCCGTTCGGCGAGTCGATATCGCCTGCAGCTGGAACCCATGGACTCCGGCGATCGTCATCCGCAGCCACTAACCCAATTCGCAGCCCGGACGGATCAAGCGTCATCAGCGTCACCTGTCCGAAGTCGGACAGCTTTTCCATCACTTCGTATCCGGAACCTTCGAGGCGCTTTTTCCAGAACGGTATCGCTGATGTTGGCACCGCAAACCAGGTATTCGTCACCTGGCCCGCGCCGACTACACCCTGTGGAACTCCCTTTCCCTTGTATGGAAAGGTTGTCCAGATCGTACCGGGCGTGCCCATTTCGTCGCCGTAGTAAAAATGGTAGACGCTGTGGTTGTCGAAGTTGACCGTCTTCTTAACGAGGCGCAGTCCGAGTGTAGTCCTCGCGAAATCCAGATCTGCCTGTGCATCGTCAACGGTTGCAGTGACATGATGCAGGCCGAGAATGGGAAAGCTCATTGTGTAAGTATAAAGAAAAACTCCCGGCTTTTTGGCCGGGAGTTTTTAGAAACGTTTGGAATTAGGGAGTTGTGCCGTCTTCCGAATAGAGCCGTCCGGCAACGCTCGCAACGATAATCAGAGTAATGAGCCAGATGACTGCCTGCGTCATCCAGTGATTCCAGGTGCTCATTCCCATGAAGCCATACGAAAGCGTGAAGAAGCATCCAACGATCCACATGAATATTGCTGCATAGACTGCTGTCTTCATGCCAGGTCCAAAACGGGGACGAATAGCCGAATAAAGCCAGGCGATGATAATTCCCATCACGATGTCCATGAATACCATGGGCATCCATGCGCCTGGCGCGTTCATTGTATCACCCAGGCCAGGTTTGAAAGCGTTCATGTCTGCGACCATCGCAGGGCCAGTTACGAATTTCATGACAACCCAATCAATGGCAGCGAGAACTACGCCTGCTCCAACTCCGGCAGTTGCTACTTTTCCAGTGTTAATTGCCACGCTTTTAACTCCTAGTTGGGAGGGTGCGCCAAATAGTACAGCTAGTGATGAGCTTGTAAAAGGAAAACGTTTGGCACTGCGTCGTGCCGCGCTATGCGTCGCCGGTTGGGATGATCCCGGCGTTCTCCACCATTAGAATCACGGTCTTCTCCGGCGCGCGCGGGCGATGGCGCACACCTTT
>JANLYJ010000224.1:0-2067 GCA_031365555.1 Gemmatimonadaceae bacterium
TCGATATCGTTGTGGATGCCCGACGGCATGAGGACGTTGCGCAAATTCAGCGTGGCGGCGGGCGCATTGCAAATATCAGGACGAATGTGAGGCTGGAGCCGCCGCTTCTCCGCAGTGCACTGCCTCAACATCCCATCGCCGCCCCCCTGCTCGCCGTATGGGGACTGGTTGCCTGGCGAAAGCGGAGAATGGACGAGAAGGCACGGTGAAAATTCCCCGATCGCCAATCTTTTTTTTCGGAGCCACTCTCGTCGCTTTTTCGGTCGCCCTTGTTGTATTCGTTGCTATTCTTTTGTTGTCCCAGCGTTCAGTCACCAATGCCAGAGAATCGGCGTTTCACACGCTCGAAATCGAGCAGCGACTGAGTGATCTCCAGGCGGATCTCGTGGCTGCCGAAGCTGCACAGGTTGCCGTGCTGCTTACCGGAGATCAGGGCCCCCTCTCTTCCTATTATCGCGCCACGACGGATATCGGCCTTACCCTGCGTTCCCTATCCTTTCTTGTTGCCGATAACGACCTGCAAGGGCAGCGCATTGTGCAGCTGAAGGAGTTGTTTCGCGAGAAGATCCGCGAGATGGACGAGACAGTTCAAACGGTCCGAATCGGGGATCAGGGCGGGGCGCTTGCAGCAGCACGTCGTAATGCGACTCAGTCCTCTGCGACACTCAGGATACAAGAGATACTGGAAGCAGCGTCCCGGACGGAAACGTCAATCGAGCGCGAGCATCAAAATAACTTGCAGATTTCGGCTCGCAGGCGGGATAACGTGGCAGTCGCCCTTATTGTTCTCCTCGCTGCATTGATGGTCGGACTATTTATAGCTGTGAACCGCGCGCGCAAATACGAAAGACTGATCAAGGTTTGCGCCTGGTCGAAAACCGTCGAATACGAGGGAGAATGGGTCAGCTACGACGAGTATTTGCGGCGCAGGTTCAATGTTTCTGTTTCACACGGGATTTCTCCCGATGCCATGGAAAAGCTGGACGCCGAAGCGTGAAAACAAATGCGAAAGCCGGGACTCGAACCCGGACGGATTGCTCCACCAGATCCTAAGTCTGGCGCGTCTACCAGTTCCGCCACTTCCGCGTAACTGAAAGGTATCGGAACAGGTGCCCATACCAAAGAGAAAGCCCCCGCCATCCTTTCGGACGACGGGGGCTTTTCTAAAACCTGTTACGGAGTCGCTATCAACCGCACCAGCAGCGCCCTCAGCTCGGCCGCATTCGCCGCACTGATGTCACCGGCCGCAATGGCCTTATCAAGTTCCTTCAGTGCACCATCCAGATGCGCCTTGGCCGCACTGCTGTTCGCCTTGTCCTTGTCGATCTGCTTCTGCGCTGCCTCCAGCATGTTCATTGTGTTCTTGGCATTCTTGTCCGTGATCTTGCCGCTCGATATGAGCTGGTTGAGCAGCGCGATCGCGTTATTAGAGCCCTGCAACGGCGACAGCACGGTCACTGTCTGAGTCCGGGTCGAAACAACAGTGCCGTCGTTCACTGTTACCGTGACAGTATAGGTACCGGCCACGTTGTACCTGTGGCTAAGAGAGAAATTCTTTCCCGTCAGCGAAAGCGTTGACGTCCCGGAACCGTCGCCATAGTTCACGGTTGCGCTCCACGTATCAGCTCCCGGATCGGTGAATGATCCAGCAGCACCGTAGGTCTCGGCCGGCAGGAGTGTGGCACCCGCGAATGTGCTGATTGCCGCCGCAACATTCGCCACTGCGACGGTTGTTGTTGATGTTCCCGACAGACCTTCATTGTCGGTGACTACGAGCGTCACTGTGTACGTGCCGTTCTGGGCGTAGGTGTGCGATACTGAAGCACCAGTTCCCGTCGAGCCGTCCCCGAAGCTCCACGCATAGCTCGCGATCGAACCGTCCACATCGCTTGAAGCAGCTGCGCTAATCGCGACTGAAGATCCTTCATTCGAGCTGTAAGGACCGCCTGCATTTGCAACAGGCTCGGCCTGCACGCGCACAGAGTAGGAATCGGTAGACGTTGCATCGTCGTCCGACACCGAAACGGTGATGGTGTAGCTGCGGCCAGCGGCGTAGTGATGCGAAAG
>JANLYJ010000132.1:0-4775 GCA_031365555.1 Gemmatimonadaceae bacterium
GCACTCAGCGCATTCACCTGCTCTCGAGCGGTGAGCGGGCACTTGTAGCACTTTCGCTTCTGTTCGGGATCTTCCTGACCAAGCCGAGCCCCTTCTGTCTCCTCGACGAAGTAGACGCCCCGCTGGACGATGCCAACATCGGACGATTTGTAACGATGCTGAACCGCTTCAAGGAGCGGACACAGTTCATCGTGATCACTCACAACCCCAGGACGACTACCGAGGCCGCAGACGCGGTCTACGGCGTAACAATGCAGGAGCCGGGGGTTTCGTCGATTGTGAGCGTGCGGATGCGTGGCGCTGCGATAGATTCCGCTATAGCGGGAGAGATCGATGCCCGGGAAATGCAGCCGGCAGTCGCCTAACCAGACACGCGGAAAGTAAATGTTAGTTGTAATGCAGCACGGCGCAGCGCAGACGGACATCGCGCGCGTCGTCCAGACAATCAGAGAAATGGGCTACGACGCGCGTCCGATACCCGGTGCGCAGCGCACAGCCATTGGATTGATAGGCAACGACGGACGCGTGGATTCTTCCCGCATCCAGGGACTGCCAGGCGTAGCCGACGTGATTCACGTTTCGCAGCCTTACAAGCAGGTCTCGCGCGAATGGCGTCCTGAAAACACGATCGTTCAGATTGCGCCGGGAGTTTCATTCGGCGGCAGCGAAGTCGTTGTGATTGGCGGGCCCTGCTCGGTTGAAAGCGAAGAACAGATTCTCACCGCCGCACGCGCTGTTCGTGATGCGGGCGGGAGCGCACTGCGAGGTGGAGCATACAAGCCTCGCAGCTCACCCTATTCCTTTCAGGGACTGGGCAAGCGTGGACTCGAGCTGCTTGCGCTCGCAAAGCGCGAGACCGGCCTCGCCGTGGTGACTGAAGCTGTTGATGATGAAGGCGCGTACGCAGCGGCAGAAGTCGCGGACTGCATCCAGGTTGGCGCTCGCAACATGCAGAACTATTCCCTGCTGAAAACTGTCGGCAAGATTGGGAAGCCCGTTCTTCTCAAACGTGGAATGGCCGCGACCATCACGGATCTGCTGCTGAGCGCAGAATACATTCTGGCTGAAGGAAATCCGAATGTCATTTTGTGCGAACGGGGCGTAAGGAGCTTCGACCCTTCCACGAGGAATCTGCTGGACCTCACAGCGATTCCAATTGTTCAGCGAATCTCGCACCTGCCGATCATTGCAGACCCGAGTCATGGAACCGGCCTTAGAGACATGGTGCTTCCAATGGCGCGGGCTGCTGTCGCCGCAGGCGCTGACGGAGTCATTGTCGAAATGCACCCTGCGCCTGAACGTGCAATGTCAGATGGCGGGCAATCGCTCTACCCTGAGCAGTTCGAGACACTTGTTCGCGAACTACGATCGGTAGCTCAGGCGATCGGCAGGACGATTACGTCGGAATCCGGAACGGTCGCAGTCCAGCTGGTGTAGTGTTGAGTATGACAACTCGCATTATGACAGTGGCCGCCATGGTGGCTATCGCACTCCCGCTCCATGCTCAGTCCGACCTGCTCGACAGGGCCGTGGCCAAGTATGAACAGACGACGACCGCTCGCGCGGATTTCAAGCAAACCCTGACCAATCCGCTGACAGGCAGCACAAGCATCACTCGCGGAGTTTTGCTGCGCCGCGCTCCGAATCTTCTATCCGTGAGGTTTGACGGAGCAGACGGTGACAGACTCGTCGCGGACGGTACGTCGCTCTGGATCTATTCTCCAATGAGCGCGCCCGGACAGGTGATCAAGCTTCCGAATTCAGGCGGTGCGATGAACAATGTCGATCCGGGAAGCCAGTTTCTTGTTTCGCCGAGAACGAAATACAGCATCAAGGCGCTCGGCACGGAAAGGGTGGGCGCGCGCACGACGCAGATGTTCCAGCTCGTTCCGAAAAGACAGAGTCAGTTCACGAAAGCGATTGTCTGGATCGATGCATCGGATGCATCAGTCCGGAAGTTCGAGACCACAGATGCGAACGGTCTCAAGCGTGTTGTTGAGATCCTGTCATGGAAACCGAACATTGTGATTCCCAAATCCGCTTTCCGGTTCGTTCCACCGGCGGGATCCCGCATAGTCGATCAGGGCGCGCTTACGGGCGCGAGGTAGCTCCGAGAACCGATCGCATCGCCGCGATTGCCGCGGGATCAGTCCCGCGTTCGCGCGCAATCCTGAGAGCGATTTCCGATAACGATCTGTAAACCGCCAGCAGCTCTGGCTGTCCCGACAGCGTTTCCATGTGTTTTCGAACAGTCTCCGCATCCCCACGCACCACAGGACCTGTCAGCGCATCCACCGGTTTTGCCGTTGCCAGATTTCCAACTGCAGCGCTGATCAGCGATTCAACTGCAGCCTGAGCAGGCCGGTCACTGATTCCCGCCGAGTTCATCAGCTGCGCCGCAGCGTAGGCCAGGACAACAGGAAAGTTGGAAGCCATCACTGCAGCTGCGTGATACGCGGGCTTTCCACCGGCCGGAATCTCCAGCGTGCGCGCCCCTACATGTCCGGCGAGTCGCCGTGAGCACGCTTTTGCAGCGTCATCCCCGTCGATGCCGATCCATCCGCCATGCAGCAGGTCTGGTACACGCTCGGTTACTGAAAAGGGAGCAAGTGGATGAAATGTCCCGCATGCAAATCCGGCAGCACGCAGAACATCGAGCGAGCGCACTTCGGCACTTCCACTTGTGTGCAAAATCACAGTGCCTGACGTGATGACCGGATTGGCGGACCGGGAAAACCCTATCGGTCGCTGCTGCTCCACACCGGCCAGCTCCGATATTACTCCAGCAATCTGGGGATCGCGAACGGCGATCAGGACGATATTGGCGTCGCGAATTGATGCGGGCAGATCACCACTGCTGGTCGCGAACTCGGTTGGCCGGCGTCCGTGCACCGAGACAACCTCAGTTCCGGAAGCACGAAAGGCGCGGGAAAGTCCGCGCCCAACCTGTCCTGCACCAATGATGAAGACGCGTTCGCTCATTTCTGCGCGGCTTTCTGCGCCACCTCGGCCCTGTCGAGAATTTCACGTGGCGTGGGTGAACCGCTGAGCAGCTTCAGAGCCTGCACGATTGGCTCGTCTCTCGCCGCACGGCGTCTGAACTCACCTTCGGGTCCGAACACGAAGCGCGCAATCTCGTACCCAAGGAGCGTATCGATTCCGGGCGACGCTTCCTCGTAAACTCCCTTCGGCATATCCACGCCGCGCGCGACCATTCTCTTCCACAAATTTTCGCGCATCTCCGGCGTGACAGCGAAGTTCTGATCCCTGATCGTGCCAGAGCCCTTAAGTGACAGCGCATATTCAGTGAGCGCGTCCCTGAACGCAGGTACATGGGTTCCCAGCGCCATCTGCAAGGCAGCGATTGCCGGCGCAGTAGCAGTGTCGCCCGAGAGAATGTCCGGAGTGATACCGCCGCCACCAAAGACAGTACGACCTGCATCGGTCTTGAATGGCTCCTTCGCGGGCTCGCCGGTGTCTCCCGGATCGCTGTCGTCGCGCACAACCCATTTGTTGATCGAGCGTCCGGCAGGTGTGTACCAGCGGGCAGTAGTGATCTTGAGACCGCCTGCGGTGCCGAGCTGATAGAGGCTCTGTGCACTTCCCTTTCCGTAAGTTGGACGCCCGACAACGACCGCGCGGTCATGGTCCTGCAGTGCGCCAGCAACGATTTCTGATGCACTCGCACTCCGTCCATCAACCAGTACGATTATGGGGAGACTGGGCCATTTCTGGGTTTCACGATCATCGAAGTCCGCGTTGGCCTGCGGAATTCTGCCGCGCAGGCTCACGATGCGCTGCTTCGAGTCGAGGAACAGGTCTGCGACATCCACGCCTTGCGAGAGGAGACCGCCCGGGTTTCCGCGCAAGTCGAGAATAAGTGCGCGCATTCCCGCTTTCGACAGGCTGTCGATTGCCCGACTCATCTCGCGGGTGGTTGAATCGCTGAATGCCTTGAGGTCAACGTACCCAACGCCATTTGACAGTAGCGAAGCACGCCTTACAGCGCTCAGGTGAATCGCTCGGCGGGTGAGAACGAATGGCAGCGACTTGAGGCTCCCTGGTCTATCCACCTGCAGCGCGACGGTCTCACCAGTATTTCCGCGGAACGCCTTGCTCACATCATCGAGTGTCCAGCCCTGCGTTGTCTTGCCCTGAACCTGGACAATCCGGTCGCCGGTCATCAAGCCTGCGCGCTCTGCCGGACTGCCCGGGAGCGGTGCGATCACAACGACAGTGTTATCGCGAATCTCCACCTGCAGTCCCAGCCCTGCATAGTTGCCGGTGGTACTCTCGTTCAGCCTTCCAAGTTTGTCCGGTGCGAGGAACGCCGTGTACGGATCGCCGAGCTCATAGAGAAGACCGTCCACCGCCTTTCGGTACAGGTCCGGTGTGTCAACTGAGTCCACAAAATCATTCTCTACATGGCGAAGCACGCTTTCGAACAGGCGCGCACCTTCGAGTGAAGAGCGCTGGCCATTGCGTGCGCCGCGCTGCATAAGCCAGCCGCCAGTGATCAGAGCCAGCAACAAAACAGATGCGACTGCGATAGATCGTGTGCGCGCGCGCTCCAGTACGGAAAAGTCGATGTTCATACCTTCTGAAACTCCCTGAGCGCCGAAAAAGTTTCGGGAAAGCTATGGACGAGGGTTGACGCAACATTCGCGAACACAGCCTCCTCGGTTCCGGTGGAGTCCAGGCGGACGATTGGGCCGCATTCGGGGTGAGCGGACTGCCAGTCGGCGCTGGTAAAGAGGGCGAATGCCTCTCCTACG
>JANLYJ010000135.1:0-4401 GCA_031365555.1 Gemmatimonadaceae bacterium
GTCATCATTCCACCGTGACTGAGAAGGGTGATGTATTTCACTTTCACAGCGGAGCTTACGCCGGCCACTATTTCCTCGAGATCACTCCGGAGCGTCGGTTCACCGCCGGTGAAAGTGATCATCATGGGATTGAAGTAGCGCGCAGCATCGGCGAACCCCTTCACCTCTGTGGCTTTGGCCGACTTGTCAGTTTTCCAGTAGTCGCAGAACCCACACTTTGCATTGCAGCGCAGCGTCACCTCGAAGTGAACGAGGATTGGTCTGCGTGCGGCGGCGAGGTAGCTGTATTTGGCCAGGAATACGGGGATGTGCCATGGCCGAAACCTGCTTGAAAGCATTCAGCGAATCATCGGAAGCTGGATTCCCTTCTGCCTTGCCGTCTCGACTGCAGTCTCATAGCCGGCATCTGCGTGCCGAGCGACGCCGATTCCCGGATCGTTTGTGAGAACTCGCTCCAGGCGAAGTCGCATTTCGGGCGTTCCGTCGGCAACAATCACCTGGCCGGCGTGCAGTGAGTTTCCGATTCCAACGCCACCGCCGTGGTGGAATGAAACCCAGGATGCGCCGCTCGCGACATTGAGCATTGCATTCAGAATCGCCCAGTCGGCAATAGCGTCACTGCCGTCTTTCATTCCCTCGGTCTCGCGAAAGGGCGACGCGACGCTGCCGGTATCGAGGTGGTCCCGTCCAATTACGATTGGCGCGGAAAGCTCACCGCTCGCTACAAGATCATTCAATGCAACACCAAAACGGGCGCGGGCACCCTGGCCAAGCCAGCAGATGCGCGCCGGCAATCCCTGAAAATGAATTTTCTCCCGCGCGAGAGTAATCCAGCGTTTGAGATGCTCATCCTCGGGAAACAGCTCCAGCACGAGATCGTCAGTTCGTGCGATGTCCTTCGGATCGCCGGACAGAGCGACCCACCTGAACGGTCCCTTACCTTCGCAGAACAGCGGGCGTACGTACTCGGGCACGAATCCCGGGATGTCAAACGCGTTGGTCACACCTGCATCGAACGCCACTGTCCGGACGTTGTTGCCATAGTCAAAGGCGACAGCGCCACGGCGCTGCAGCTCCAGCATCGCGTTCACATGCTTCACCACCGAGTCGGTTGCCAGCCTCGTGTAGCGCACCGGATCTGACTTCCGCAGTGCCAGCGCTTCCGGCAGCGGCAGCCCTGCCGGGATGTAGCCATTGAGCATATCGTGCGCGCTTGTCTGATCTGTCACCACGTCGGGGATGACGTTCTTCGCAACAAATTCAGGTATCAGGTCGGCTGCATTCCCTATAAGCGCGATCGACAGCGCGGTGCCCTTCTTCTGCGCATCCCTCGCCCATCTAACAGCTTCATCAAAGCTGTGCGTCTTTCTGTCGCAGTAGCCTGTCTCGATCCGCTTGTCTGCTCTACTCTCATCAACTTCAACGGCAATCATCACAGCTTCATTCATTGTAGCTGCCAGTGGCTGAGCGCCACCCATGCCACCGAGACCTGCTGTCAGAACCAGCTTACCACGCAGTGACCCGCCAAAATGCTGCCGTGCGACTGCACCGAAAGTTTCGTAAGTGCCCTGCACAATTCCCTGCGAGCCAATATAGATCCACGAGCCGGCCGTCATCTGGCCATACATAATGAGACCCATTTTCTCGAGCTCGCGAAATTTCTCCCAGGTAGCCCACCGTCCGACCAGGTTGCTGTTCGCAATTAGAACTCTCGGCGCACCGGCGTGAGTGCGAAAAACCGCGACCGGCTTTCCACTCTGCACCAGCAGTGTTTCGTCGCCCTCGAGTTTGCGAAGAGCCTGAACGATCGCGTCGAACGATTCCCAGTTTCGCGCCGCCTTGCCGGTTCCTCCATACACAACGAGATCTTCCGGCCTTTCCGCAACGTCGGGGTCGAGGTTGTTCATGATCATCCTTAGCGCTGCTTCCTGCTGCCATCCCTTGCACGAGATCTCGCTGCCGCGAGGTGCGCGAACCTCGCGCGAACCGATCACGCGAAATCTCCCTTGCGAACGGCAGCCGCTATTGCGTTGATGTCGCCACTCAGCACACGGTCGCGCTCGAGGTGTGTGACCAGCTCGCGCACGCGCGCATGTGCGGGCAGCACCTTCGTCCCCGCCTTGAGCGGGGCACGGAAATCCAGTCCCTGCGCGGCGCACATCAGCTCGATGGCGAGAATATTCTGAACGTTGCGAATGATGCGGCGCAGCTTCCAGGCCGCACCCATGGCCATGGGAACCACGTCCTCCTTGTTCCCATCGGTTGGAATTGTGTCAACGCTCGCAGGGTGTGAAAGCACCTTGCACTCACTGGCAAGTGACGCTGCCGTAACCTGTGCCATCATGAACCCGGAATTCACGCCCGCATCAGATGAAAGAAATGGCGGCAGCCCCTGATTCAGGTCAGGATGCACCAGTCTGTCGATTCTTCGCTCCGCCATGGTAGCGAGATTTGTCATGGCGATCGCCAGGAAATCCAGCGCCATCGCGACTGCCTGACCGTGAAAATTGCCGCCGCTCAACGTATCGCCGTTCTCGAACACGAGTGGATTGTCAGTCGCAGCGTTGATCTCCCGGCCTACTATTGTCTCTACCCACTCGAGCGCATCGAGAACGGGGCCATGTACCTGCGGCATGCATCGCAGTGCGTATGGATCCTGTACTCGTGGGTCGCCGTCGCGGTGGGATTCCCTGATCTCACTGCCCTCGAGCAGGTCTCTCAACAACTCCGCGGACTTTGACTGTCCGCTCTGGCCGCGGGCATCCTGAATTCGTACATCAAAAGCGGCTGGAGTGCCGAGCAAAGCGTCGAGCGACATCGCACCAGCGACATGCGCCGTGTACCATAGAATACGGGCATCGCGAGCTGCGAGAGCCGCAACAGCTGTATGCGCCTGCGTCCCGTTGATGAGAGTTATGCCTTCCTTCGGCTCGAGCGTGGCTGGAGTAATCCCAAACTCTCTCATGAGATCTGCGGCCGGAGCCGAGCGATCGCCGAGGAACAGCATCCCTTCACCGATAATCGAAAGTCCGAGATGGGCGAGGGGTGCGAGGTCTCCGCTTGCTCCGACGCTGCCCTGCTCCGGGACTGGCGGAGACAGGCCGGCGTTCAACATAGCGATGAGCACATCTACAAGGACCGCACGCGATCCGGAAAACCCCTTTGCCAGGACATTTGCGCGGAGCAGCATCATTGCGCGCACTTCTGCTTCGGGCATCAAGTCACCAACACCGGATGCGTGGCTGCGAATCAGGTTGACCTGCAGCTCAGCGAGTCTGTCTCGCGGGATAGCGAACTCGGACAGCTTGCCGAATCCAGTTGTCACACCATACACCGTTTCGCCGCGCTCGACGATTGCCTTCACAACGTCATTGGTGCGCGCCATTCTCTTTCGCGCAACGGCCGATAACTCCACCGGCGCGCGATCGTGTGCAACCCGATTGACATCGCCGATCGAAAGGCTTCCGCCATCCAGCACAATTGCGCGCCGCTCTGTCACTGGATTACTGCGCTGGGGCTCTGTACGATCTGCGGTCGTAGTCGAACTTGAGATCCGGCTGCGCGTTCAGAGCGATGAAGAAATTGAATGCGAAATTTCCGTTTGGTGCCTGAGTGAACGCAAAGATTGCGCGCCAGTCGTGCAGCTTTCTCTGCAATGTAACCGAGTGACTGGCGAACTGAGCCGCCTGGAAATCGTAAATCGTATTCCACGATCCCGACCAAAGTGGCGTCAGGTTGAAGTTCATTTGCGACCCCACTGTTTCGCGCGGCGGAACGCGAATGAACGGGCCGCCCTGCGTAAGCCTGGTAATCTGCTGCGCGCCCTGCGGATTGGTCTGCTGAATCAGAAGGCACTGCGCATATTCGGACGGGTTGATCCGATACGGAGCACAGAAGGTGCTTGGATCCTCGGCGAGCACAATACCGTTGCCCGTAGGTGCACGCTGGCGCGTCGAGCTAAAGGTGAAGGACGCCTGCCAGCCTTTCGTGTCGGGAACTGCAAACTGTCGGTTTCTGGCTGCAGAGCCGGCAACAGGAGTTGATGCCACTCGCTGCGCGAGAGCGTCATCGTCCGACGCGTTGAGCTTCTCTATCTGGGGGTTGGACTGCGGCACGGCGCGCCCGAAGATCCGGTTGATTGCTGCAAAAATTCCCGACTGCCCATTGATGGAGAATGACGCGTCGATAGAATTGCGAAATGGCTTGAAGCGCGCTGTATCACTGAGTGGACTTCCCTGGAACAACGAATACTGAACGCCGACCCGCATACCAGGGAAAAGATCGGATCCGACATCATAACCGAAATTGTCGGAGGTAAATCCCGATCCGCCTGTCCGCTGAGCGCGCACGAAGTCGTAACTGATGGGACTGAAGTTCATGGAAAGAAGTTTTATCTTCCCC
>JANLYJ010000137.1:0-2849 GCA_031365555.1 Gemmatimonadaceae bacterium
AGCAGATCAGGTGGTGGTGGGCGGAGCAGTCGGCATCGGCGCCCTCGCAATAATCGCTGTGCTGCTGAACGCAGACATCTCCGGCATGATCACAAAACCATTTGACCGCGACCGCTGGAGTTACGTCAATGCGCTCAGTCATCTCGACTTGTTGCTACTCATTGTATTGGTTGCTGCAATTGTAATCCTTCCCCTGCGATACAGAATTGCAGCCGCCATTGCCGGCGCGACCTACTGGGTGATACCGGGATTCACAGACCTGTCATTGGGATTACTGCTGCAGATGGTCGCTATAAAGGGAGTGGCCAACCTCGAGTCAAGAAAAATCAGGCTGCTCCTTGCGACCGTCGCAGTTATTGGAATCGTATCGACTGTTGTAATGGTGCATGGCAGGAAAGCCGACGTGCTCTTGTTCGTAGTTATGGCAAGTGCATTCTGCCTCGTATTTGCATTCCCGCAAAATCCAGGTCGGAGGAGCCGCGTGGTCGCGCTCGCCGCAGGCGTCGCCGCGTTTTCGATTTCCGTGGCGGTGTCGGTCCCCTCGGGGTCGACTTACTCACCAGCTAAGTTCAGTTTCTGGAGGTCGGTGCCCAATCACGTTCCTCCCGACGGCCTGGTGTTCACAGACCAGACAGGGCCAAATATGATCAGTCTGGCAGAAGGCTCAAACTACCAATCCTCCCTGGGGCAGCGTCAATTGTATATAGCTGGCTGGGCGTACCTTGCAAATGATTCCGCTGTGCGGGAAAAACGCCTTGAGTTGAACGCCGCAGTTCTGAGTGGCGAACGCGAGCCCGCTTCTCTCGAATTGGCTGGCCATTACGCAAAATATTTTGCGGCAGTCCAGAGAAACGCGAGGGTGCCTGCAACCTTCCGGTGGATTTTTGCGAATAATGAAATGGCGTTATACGAGATCGGTCAGCACTAAATGACCCTTCTCGCGGTAACGGCAGAAACGTTATTGCGGGGAAATTCCTTCCAAATCACCAAGACCCTTCAGCACTTCACGTGGCTTGGATCCGTCAGGCGGTCCTAGCACGCCAGCAGCATGCAGCTGGTCGATAATCCGGGCTGCACGTCCATATCCAACTTTGAGCCGGCGCTGCAGGAGCGAAGTACTCCCCTGCTGATGCTGAATGACTATCTCGGCTGCCTCACGGAATAGTTTGTCGCGATCGTCCGCATTGATGTCTTCATTCCCATCACCACCGCCCGCCTCAGCCTCGCGTTTGCGGACGGCCTCGAGGATGTCCTCCTCGCTCGGCGCATCGGCAACTGTCATGAAGCCGTGATCCTCGAGCATCTGCTTTTTGGCGTCGCGGCGGCTCTGATACCAGTTCATCAACTGTTCAGTGTCTTCACTGGAGATGTATGCGCCCTGCATGCGTGCCGGATCCGACTTCTCCGGCGCGATGAACAGCATGTCTCCATTCCCAAGCAGCGACTCTGCACCGATGCCGTCGAGAATTGTGCGACTATCAACTTGTGATGCGACACGGAAAGCGATTCTGCTGGGGAAGTTCGCCTTGATCAGACCAGTGATGACGTTTACGCTCGGACGCTGCGTCGCGAGAATGAGGTGAATTCCGATCGCGCGGGCCTTCTGTGCGAGCATCGCAAGCGGAGTTTCCACTTCGCCCTGCACCGTCATCATCAGGTCGGCGAGCTCGTCGATCACGAGCACGACATATGGAAGGATTCCGCCTTCGTACTCGGTATTCTCGAATGCAATGTCAATATTCTTCGGGCGTTTCAGCTTGGCGCCCTCCGTGACTTTGCGATTGAAATCCTGGATGTTGCGCGCGCCGTTGGCGGCAAGCAGCTCGTACCGCTCCTGCATCTCGAACACTGCCCACTTGAGCACCGCAGCAGCATCACGATTATCAGTGACAACTTTGTGGCGCAGGTGAGGAAGCACATTGTACACCGACAGCTCGACCATCTTTGGATCGACGAGCAGAAGACGCAGCGTCTTCGGGGTGTGGCGGTAAATCAAACTCGTAATGATCGTGTTGATACAAACCGATTTTCCGGAACCTGTCGCACCTGCAATGAGCAGGTGGGGCATCTTTGCGAGGTCTGCGACAATCGCTTTCCCCTCGAGATCTTTGCCGAGCGCTATGGGAAGAGCGGCGCGAGCTCCCGAATACGCTGACGACTCTATCATCTCGCGGAATGCGACTATTTCTGCGTTTGGATTCGGGACTTCAACACCGACGGCTCCCTTACCTGGAATTGGCGCGACTATACGAATGCTCTGCGCGCGCATTGCGAGCGCGAGGTCGTTTGAAAGGTTTGCAATCTGCCTCACCTTTACTCCTGCAGCAGGCGCAACTTCGTACTGCGTAACCACAGGCCCCGTCGTGCGATTGATTAGCTCGCCTTCGACTTTGAAAGTGCGCAGCGCGTCCATCAGCTTCTGCCCCATCAGGTCGAGCTCCCTCTTGCCTGCTTCCGCATTTCTCGGCGGTGCGGGCGTGAGCAGCTCCGGGGACGGAAGCGCATCGTCGTCGAGCAGGTCACCCGTGTTCGCAGTCAGCTGAATCGCAGCAGTAACCCTGTCGGCAATATCAGCAGTGACCTCGGCTTTGGACTTCTTCTCGCGTTTTTTCTTTTCAGGCTTCCGCGCCAGGTCTTCCAGGTCATCTGGACCATCGTCCATCAGGGAAAGATCCAGTGCGGGCATCTCTTCCGGCGGCGGCTCCAGCATCGTGGCCGTTGCCATGGGAGAAGCGGCAGGAGCTTCCATCACCATGGGCGTCGCACTTGTGATGCGCTTGCCAAGCACGACGCGGATGGGATTCCATGAAAGCGTCGACGCCATCAACGCGCTGAGTGCGAGGAGCAGA
>JANLYJ010000178.1:0-2137 GCA_031365555.1 Gemmatimonadaceae bacterium
TCCGAGTTTCGTTGCAACGAGGTTCGCAGCAGGCGCTTCGTTGAGACCGGCGTCGTCCACTTCGACGACGAAACAGAGGAGGTCGCGGGCTCCAGCTTCAGCGGCGTACGATGCAACAAGACCGCTGTCGATTCCGCCCGAAAGAAAAAGGCCAACGGGGACATCGCTTCTCAGTCTCAGTGCGACAGACTCAGCCAGCTTCGCGTCGAGGATCTCGAGTGCCTCTTCCCGGCTTCCCTCGAACTCGACTCTCTCCGGAATTGACCAGTACTGACTGATGACGGGAGTGCCGCCCTCTCTAAAGGTGAGAGTGCTAGCGGGCGGGAGTGCGAATACGCCCTCGTAGATAGTTAGCGGATGTGGAACAAAGCCAAGTGACAGGTATGCCGAGATGGCGCGCGTGGAAATCGACGGAGAACTATCCAGGCAGGCAAGCAGCGCCGGCAGCTCCGATGCGAATGCGATTCCCGGTCCGACCTGTGCGTAAAAGAGCGGCTTCTTGCCCGCACGATCGCGTGCAAGTGTAAGAAGCTTTCTCTGGTCGTCCCACACGGCGGCGGCGAACATTCCGCGACACTCACTGAAGCCGTCGGCACCCGCTTCTTCGTAAAAATGCGGAATGAGATTGATGTCGGAAGCAGACTGGAGCTTGTGCCCTTTGGCCGCCAGAACGCGGAAGGCTTCCACATAGTTGTACAGCTCGCCGTTGCAAACGCAGACGACCGTGCGGTCTTCGTTGTAGATCGGCTGATCACCGCACTGCAGGTCGATGATCGCTAGCCGGCGCATGCCGAGGACAGCGCGCTCGGACTCGTGAAGTCCCAATCCATCAGGTCCACGATGCTCGAGCCGATGCAATGCTTCCCTGACGCGCGGAAGCGCATGTTCAACTGGAAGGCCAACCATTCCTGCAATGCCGCACATATCCCAAACTTAGCGGCAATCGAACGAAATGGCGTCGCCCTGCGCAAGTGAATTAGCTTTGTCGCAATGACAGCTACCTCGCCACGCGTTACGATCTGCCTCCCAAGCATTGGGCGGTTGACATACATCCAGGAAACGCTGGAGTCATTGCTCGCGCAAACGCTCAGGGACTACGAGCTGCTTGTCCTGTACAACGGGACCGATAGCGTAGTGAGCGGGAAGCTTCAGGAGCTCGCGGCAATGCATCCGGGCGGGCGGGTGGTTGCAGACCCGACACCTATGCCCATGTTCGCGAATTTCAATCGCGGCCTGCGTGAAGCCCGGGGTGAATATGTCGCCTTTTTTCACGATGACGATGTGTATGAGCCTGTTTTTCTGGAGCGGTCTGTCGGCGCGCTCGATGCAAATCCGTCGACCGCATTCGCCGGAAGTAACTACCTGATCATCGACTCGTCGTCGCAGGTCACCGGTCATCGCAGACTGATAAAGCGCACCTTCGCCCAGCCGGGCCACGACTTCATTCGAGAGCTTGTTGGACGGGGACGCGGTGTATTTCCTACTCCCGGAATCGTATTCCGTAAATCGGCCTTTGACGCTCGCGGCTGGGACGAAAACCTTTCCATGCACTTCGGGGATTTTGTGGTCCTCATGGAAATGGCCGAAACGCACGATGCGATGCTCATCGCTGACCCGCTTCTGAGAATTCGCCTTCACGACAAGAACGCGTCCAATGTTCAGATGAGCAGTGCCGCACCGATGCTGGACTCTGCGCTCGTCAAGTACATCGCCGATTTCCAAAAGCGCTGGCCGCTGATGGCCGACTTTGCTCGCGATCTCTCCAGCTCAGCGCGCGGCACGTTCACGAGGTTCCTGGCGTGGGGGTGGCTCTCGGCAAGCGAGGAGAGCGAAGCGAAGCGATGCACCGCGCTGCTTCGCAAGAACGGAAATGGATTGCTTGCCGCGACGCTCGAGGCCATTGCGGGTATCGGATTTGGTGCGCGCAGGCGCAAAGGCATGGCTCGCGTAATGCGAAAGATTGGCCGGGTAGCCGGATGACCCGCAACGCCGACCAGCACGTCCTGGACGGGTTCACGAAGGAATGGACGCACTTCGACCAGACGGAATTCCGTGGCGAAGAGTTTGACGACGCATTTCAGGCGTACTTTGGAATCTTTCCATGGGACGCGCTGCCGCCCAAGGCCGAAGGGTTCGA
>JANLYJ010000240.1:0-3280 GCA_031365555.1 Gemmatimonadaceae bacterium
CTCAACAAGCCGCTCTGGGAGCAGTACGTCTCTTTCGTCGTTAATGCCTTCCAGGGGAGGTTCGGGCAGTCCTTCCTCCATGGTGTCGATGCGACGGGCGTAGTGCTCGAGCGCTTGCCAGCCTCGGCTCTGCTCGCCTTCACGGCACTCGCCCTTGCCTCGGCCTTTGCGATCCCGATGGGCATCCTTGCGGCGGTCAACCGTGGGAAACTCGCCGATGTCGGCGTCATGCTGCTCGCCGTAATTGGGCAGGGGGTGCCATTCTTCTGGCTCGGGCTGATGCTTATCCTCGTTTTTGGTGTGGAACTCCGGATGCTTCCGACTGGGGGCTACGGTACGCTGCAGCACCTCGTCCTGCCTAGCGTAACTTTGGCCGCATACATTGGGGCCAGCACGGCCCGCATCGCACGATCGAGCATGCTTGAGGTGCTCGGTCAAGACTACATGCGGACCGCGCGCGCGAAGGGTCTTGCCTTGCATGTCGTGGTCCTCAAGCACGGGCTCAGGAACGCCGCCATTCCATTGGTGACGTTCCTCGGTCTGCAGATGGGTCTGCTGCTCGGCGGCACTGTGGTCGTCGAGGAGATTTTTTCGTGGCCGGGGGTTGGCCGGCTGCTCCTGCAAGCCATCTCGTTTCGCGATTATCCGGTCGTGCAAGCGGCTACCTTCATCCTGGCTATGGTCTTCGTCTCGGTCAACTTCGCGGTCGACCTGCTCTATGCCGTGCTTGATCCCCGTGTCAGGGACCGGCGATGATCGCCACTGACTTCGATTGCGTTGGAGTGAAAGAGAATGAGCGACTGGCAGGGGTTCCAATCTCACGTATCCCACCTCGAATGCAGCGCGACGGGGGAACGCTACGAGGCGGCCCAGCCGCATAATCTCTCGCGGGCTGGCAAGCCGCTGATCGTGCGCTATGACCTGAAGTCGGTTGGCAGGGCTGTCGATCGTGCAGCTCTTGCAAAACGTCCGCCGGACTTGTGGCGCTATCGCGAGCTTTTGCCGCTGCGCAGGCCGGAGGATGTGGTGAACCTCGGTGAGTTGTTCACTCCGCTTATACCGCTCCCGGGAACGAGCCGGCGAATAGGCGGCGGCGAGCTGCTGGTGAAGGATGAAGGCCGCCTGCCGACAGGCTCTTTTAAGGCGCGCGGCCTCGCCGTCGCAGTATCAATGGCGAAATCCTTCGGCGCGCGCCAGATCGCGATGCCGACCGTAGGCAGTGGCGGCGCTTCGCTGGCTGCCTACTGTCGGCGCGCAGGCATCGAGGCGATCGTATTCTGCCCGGAGGATTCACCTGCCATAACGGTAAGCGAGATCGCCTTTTATGGCGCTAAGGTCTATCTTGCCAACGGTACGCTAAAGGACTGCAACCGGCTCGTCGCAGAAGGCTGCGCGAAAATGGGCTGGTTCGACATGTCGACGCTGAAAGAGCCTTATCGCATCGAGGGCAAGAAGACGATGGGCCTCGAACTCGCCGACCAGCTCGGCTGGGAGCTGCCCGACGTCATTTTCTACCCGACCGGGGGCGGCACTGGCTTCATCGGCATGTGGAAGGCATTCGCAGAGCTGGAAGCGCTTGGTTGGATTGGGCCCAAGCGGCCGCGGATGGTGGCCGTTCAGACGACAGGCTGCTGTCCCATCGTCCGGGCGTTTGAGGAGGGCCGGCGCGAGGTCGAGAAACCGTGGGCCGACATCCGTACAAACGTGCACGGCGTTCGCGTCGCCAAGGCGCTCGGCGACTTCCTCATCCTGCAAGTGATGTACGAAAGCCGTGGCTTCGGCGTGGCCGTCACCGATGAGGATGTTGAGGCAACTCGTGCAGCGGTCGCGCGCGATGATGGCACGCTTCTGTCACCGGAGGGGGCAGCCTGCGTAGCAGCCTACCGGGAGACGCTGGTACGCGGGCGCGTCGCGCCGGGCGAGCGGGCGATCGTTTTCAATACCGCAACGGGATTGCGCACGGACATGCCAACCGTCGATCACAGGGTCGATATCTCAAAACCGATCGACTATGCCGCGCTCTAATGCCAGCCAGATTTGACCTCCAGAGTAAGCGCCCAGCAACACCAGGGCGAGAATGGCCGTTGGATTTCGACTGACAACGATTGGCATCGAGCGCGAAGAGACAAGTCCGGAAGCGCGCAACTCAGCGCCGGTGCGGCCGTTCCCGGCTAAGTTAAGGTATATGTGCTCGTGCTGGGATAGGAGAACAGGGTTTTCTAATACAGCCGTGAGCGAATGCTCTCTTGGGCGACATCCCCCGCCTTCGCATAACCCCTTCGAACCCCTGTTTCAATCCGCGCCCGCGTGTGAGCGGGTGACCTCGCCATCTGGAAATCTCGGCATTAGGTAGCAAACGCACCAAGCGAAAATTAGCTTGCCCACAGCTTTCTGGCTACATTCGAGAGCTGTAGCAATAGGAGAAATAGACGTGGTGCACTGGTTCGCGAAAGACTTCCCCGTTGGGGATTGGGCTTACGTTCAAGATGCGTTTGAGAATATCATTGTTCGGCTCGGCGCACCGGAGGCAATGATGCTGATCAGTGAGCGACGCGCTGATGGTGTCGAGCGGCTTTACGGCTGCTTTCCGCATCCCGACATGGCGAAAGCTTTTGATGGGTTCGCCCCCGTTGGCGAGAGCGACTTACCCAGAAACCCGTCTCTTTTGGTCGGCAACCAAACTGTGTACGCCGAGCGGTTTGGTTATCACAAACACTGAGGGGATAGCGTGGCAGAACCTCACGTAGTCACGGCTTTAGTTAAGCGTCGCGCCGAGTTATCCGGCGACATCGATGTCAATCGGCGCGAGCGACAGCGTCTCGCAGAATATGCGCGCCGCCACGTAGCGGTCGCCATAGAGCGCTTCGGCGGGCAGCGCGACTTGGTGCGGCCAGCCTTGGTCGATGCGCCTGCTGTTCAGTTCGCCCTTGCGGTAGACCATGCCGCGAGGAAAGAACGAAAAGGGAACAGAGTCAATAGCTAGCGACCGCGACAGTTCTGAAGCTATGGATTTGGCGGCGTCGTCGCCCGCCCTTACGACCACGGATCTGTATCGCGTCTAGGTCTACGGCCAAGAAATGGGGTTCTGAAGATTTGTGTAGGATAAATTATCAGGATAAATCATAAGCAGAATCAATATACTAAAATGATTCACAAGATTTTTAAGCATAAAATTGTCATATCGAAGTCATTTCTCTAAGATGACGACAAGGACTATTCTGGTCCTGAACGGAGAAAATCGATAATGTCAGATCAGAAGCCAACGGTCGGAAAGGCAATC
>JANLYJ010000255.1:0-3285 GCA_031365555.1 Gemmatimonadaceae bacterium
GCCGTTCTCGGGCTGAAGAAAAAAGATCTGCACCTCGATCGCTGGGACTACGTGGCGTTCGGACATTACCACGCATACCTCTCCCTCCTGCCAGACAAGAACAAAGCTTTTTATTCAGGCTCTTTGGAATACACGAGTGCCGATTTCTGGTCTGAGACGCGTGCTTCGGACCTCGGAGCTGCAAAGAGAAAAGGATTCATCGAACACAATCTCGCGACAGGTGAGCACACGTTCCACGAAATAGACCTTGTGCGCTCGGTGATCGATATGCCGATCGTCCACGGCCATGGGATGTCCGCCGAGGAGCTCAATACGGCGATTCGCGAAGCAGTGGAATCGGTTGATGGTGGGATTGCCGATAATATCGTGAGACTCGTCGTACGTGATGTACCGCGCCACGTACTTCGTGACATCGACCATAAGTCTCTGCGCGAATATCAGCGGAAGGCACTGCACTTCCAGCTCGATGCCCGCAAGCCCGATGTCATGCGTCACCAGGCAACAGGAAGCGGAGCGCCGGGACGCCGGGCGTCGCTAGCGGATACTGTGCGCGACCATCTGCGCAGCCGCACAGTTGCAGCAGGCGTGGATCGCGATGCGCTTGTTGACCTCGGACTCAAGTATTTGTCCGAAGCTGAAACAGTTGCGATTCCCACCGGTATCGTTGAAAACGCATGAGACTTAACGCTCTCAAGCTCACGAACTTCCGGCAGCATGCGGCCACGGAAATCAATTTCTCGGACGGGCTGATCGGCATCCTTGGTCCGAACGGCGCGGGAAAGACAACAATTCTCGAAGCGGTCGCATACGCGCTCTATGGAATTACTGCAGTGCGCGGCACAAAGGAATCGATCAAGTACATTGGCGCACCGCCGCGCGCACCGGTTTCGGTAGAGCTGGACTTCGATCTTGCCGGACACAGGTATCGCGTGGTGCGGGGATTGACGCAGGCGGATCTGTATCTCGACGGCGCAGAAACTCCGATCGCGTCATCGACTACGGGTGTCAACAATCTCCTGCAGCAAAAGCTCGGGATGAACTGTGGAGAATTCTTCCACACATACTTCACGGGCCAGAAAGAGCTAACCGTAATGGCGGCCATGACCCCGCTGCAGCGGGGTCAGTTCCTGTCGCGGGTGCTTGGCTATGAGCGTTTGCGTGTTGCGCAGGATCGGGCGCGCGAGCATCGCCGCGGCGTGGAGCGTGAGATGGCCGGCCTTCGCTCAGCTATGCCAGATGCCGAAGTTGTCACGAAGTTGCTAAACGACGCACGAGACAAATTTTCCGACACCGAGAAGAGCGCGAAGACAGCCCGTGAAAGACAGCTGTTGATGAAATCGGATGTGGCCACGATCGAGCCTCGCTGGGTTGCCGCACAACAGCAGCGCGAGCAGGCGCGGCAGGTCTCCGCCGACATTTCCCTTGCGGAACAAACTGAAGCGTCAGTTGCGAAAGACGCCGAGCGAATTGCAAATCAGCTTAAAGAGATAGATGCGGCCAAGCTGGAGATGAAGGCGCTGCAGGAAGCGATCGAGCCGCTAGATGCGCTGCGGGCTGAACGCGACATCCTTGACACACTGTACCGCGAAGACGGTCGCAGAAAGGCTCTCGTAGAAACCGAAACGGCGCTCGGCGAAGAGCTGGAAACGCTCACAGAAAAACTTCGCGCTCTCACGGCGTCGGCGGGCTCTGAGTCGGATACAGTCGTGCAGCTCGAAAGGAAACGCCGCGAGCTGGAAGTTGTGCATGGTCAACTCGAAGCACGCCGCACAGAGTGGATTCGGGACAGGCAGCAGGCGGAGACGAAACTCGACGAGCTGCGAAAGCAGTATGTCGATCTACAGAAAGAGCGTGACCGGATCGTTGGCCTCGGCGAAACCGGCGAGTGTCCGACGTGCAGCAGGCCGCTTGGTGGAAGCATGCATACCGTCGTCGAACACCTCGAGGAACAGCTCGAAGCGGTGAAAGTTGACGGCGCCTACTTCAGTAAACGGTTTGACCAGCTGTCGGATGCACCGAAAGACATCGACACATTCGAGGAGAAACGTCGCGCTGTGAATGACGAAGTAACAGTGCTCGAGCGATCTGTTGCGAAAATTCAGGAAAGCGTCCGCGAGCTGAAGCTCGTAGCGAAGGAAGTAGAGACCAAGGAAAAACGGCGCGCTCAGCTCAGGTTCGACATAGCGCGAATTCCGCTCGGCTACGATGAAAACCGGCATGCGGTCGTGCGCGCCGAGATCGAGCAGCTGCTTCCGCTCGAGGCAAAGTGCCAGAAGATCAGTGCACTCCCGGAGCGTGAGCCGGCCGTAAAGGCGGAATACGAGAAAGTTTCCACCGACCTTGCCAACGCGCGGGGACGAATCGCAGAGCTCCTCGCTGTGGTCGATCGCATCAAGTTTTCGGAAGCCGAGTTCGTCGCGATCAAGAATGAGTATGAGACCGTCTCCACTACTGCGAGGGCCGCCGAGCTGGCACTGGCAACGGCGGAAGAGGTTGTGCGTGGTGCGAAATCGGCGTTGGCGAGTGCGGAAGGCGCATCCCAGGAGCTGGAGCGCACACAGGCGCGGCTCGACGTGCTGAACAGTGATCGCCGAATTCACGAGGAGCTCGACCGGGCATTTGCGGACCTACGTAAGGATCTGAACTACCAGCTGCGTCCCGAGCTGTCCGAGCTCGCGAGCGCATTCCTTACCGAGCTGACCGATGCGCGCTACTCCGAGGTCGAACTGGACGACGACTACAACATCGTCATTCTCCAGGACGGTATTACGAAGCCTGTGTTGTCAGGCGGCGAGGAAGATCTTGCGAACCTCGTCCTGCGCCTGGCTATATCTCAAATGATCGCCGAGCGTGCGGGGCAGGCGTTTTCGTTGCTTATTCTCGATGAAGTATTTGGCTCACTGGACGAACAGCGCCGATTCAATGTCATCGAGCTTCTGCGAGGACTGCAGGACAGGTTCGAGCAGGTGATTCTGATTACACACATCGAGTCCGTCCGCGAACGTGTGGATCAGGTCATTAGCGTAAAGTATGATGAGGAGAGCCGGTCGTCCCTCGTCACGGATAGCGAGAACCCACTGCCCATTTCTGCAGATGATGTAAGACTGAGTCTGGAACTTCAGACAGCGGCGGGGGGCTGATGGCCTTCGCGCGGAACTGGCGACAGAACTGGACAGCAGACGGTCCGCAGCGCGCAACGGAAAAAGACATCACACTGCTTAATCGCGTGTTCAGTGAAGCGTTTACCGAGCGGTACAGAAAAGACGGGATGCTTGGTGTGCGCGT
>JANLYJ010000415.1:0-4320 GCA_031365555.1 Gemmatimonadaceae bacterium
CGAAATTAGAGAAATCAAATCCTTCCGACCCTGCCCCTTGAAACCCTCCCTGAAAACCTCCCCCGCCCATTCCTCCTTGGCCGCCCATATCATAGGCTGCGCGACGCTTTTTATCGGAGAGAACACTGTACGCTTCGCTCGCCTCCTTGAAGCGTGCCTCGTCGCCACCCTTTTTGTCGGGGTGGTATTGCTGCGCGAGCTTGCGAATACGAAGCGGGAACGTCCGCGTCAGGCAGCAGAGGAGGCCGCTCCCGTCAGAAAAGTTGAAGATCGACGCCAGAGAACGCGCCGTGTGCGTTATACTGCAACCGGTGCCTCTGCCGAGAAGGATCTGGTGCGAAGCATGCTGCATAGAAGGGCAATGGTCGAAAGCGTCGCTGAGAGAATTGGTCCTGAATCGTTCAGGGATCCGGACTTTCGTGAGATTTACGAAGCGCTCCTCAGCATGGGCGAGGACGCGGATGTGCTGGAAATCTCAGCTGCACTCAGTGATGAGGCTTCCGGGACGATGCGCGATTTGCTGGAGGACCCCCAGTCGGGTCAGATGACCGAGCCTCCGCTCGATGCACTGGTAGGAAAATTGAGAGCGCGGGAAATAGAGGAGCGCCTCAAGCAAATAGATCGCGAGTCGCCGCTGGGAAGCGAGAAGCAGAAAGATGAATTGATCAATGAAAAGAACGTGTTGTTGAAAGAGCTGCAACAGGTTGGCGGCACGTCCTTCAAAGCTTTTAGACGATAGGCAAACGATGACTCAGGGGAATAGGTAATGAACGCAGATGTGCAGGCACTACTCGATCTGCAGGGCGACGATTCGGTAATTCGCGAATTGGAGAACAAAGCTGCTGCCCTCGAGCCTCGGCTTGCGGACCTGGATCGCCGCAGGGAAGTCGCTGCGGCGGCACTGACGCGCGCAAAGAGCGCCGTAGAGTCGGAAGAGAAACGTCAGCGTGAGCTTCAGGCTCGCGTCGCACAGCATAAACAGATTCAGGAGCGCAACCTCGCTCAGCTGGATGCAGTCAAGAAGATGAAGGAAGCAACCGCAGCGATGGCGCAGGTTGAATCGGCTCGCCGGATGATCGCAGAGGATGAAAGTGAGATCACGACCATTGCACGCCGCATCTCCGAGCTGGAGGGCAATGTGAAGTCGGCAGAAGCCGCACTGGCTGATGTAGAAGCGGAGCAGGCGACGGCGCGCTCCGAGATTGTCGGCGAACGTGAAAAGATTGACGAAGAGCTGGGAGCAGCGCAGGGAGTACGCTCGAAGAAGGCCGCCAAGGTTAACAAGGCCCTGCTGTCCAAGTACGATCGCATCAGAACGCGCCGCCCGAATGCATTGTATCCCCTCAATGGACAGGCATGCGGAAACTGCGATACATCGATCCCGCTTCAGCGCAGGAATGTGATGGCGGGCGACGGAGCAATAGAAGTGTGCGAAGCCTGCGGCGTGTTATTGTATCGCTGACGTTCCTGAGAACTTGAGAGGAGCTACGCGAAAAGCACCACGCTGGATATTTCCAAAAGAACCCGACGTTGATGCGCTGGCCGACCTGGTACAATCGCTCGGCATACCTGAAGTCGCCTGCCGTCTGCTGATATCACGAGGCTTCGGTCAGGCCGAAGAGGCCAAGAGGTATCTGCGACCCCGCCTCGATCAGCTTCATGACCCGTCAACTCTGCTTGGTCTTCCCGTGGCAGTGGAAAGGCTCGTTAAAGCCATCGCGGACGGCGACCTCGTGATGATCCACGGCGACTACGACGTGGACGGGATTTGCTCCACAACTCTGCTCACTCGGTCGCTGCGCTTTCTTGGGGGCCGGGTTCATCCATTCATCCCGAACCGGATGACCGATGGCTATGACCTCGGTTCCGCCGGTGTTGAAGAAGCCAGGAAAATCGGTGCGAAGGTCGTGCTCACCTGCGACTGCGGAACGAGCGCGCGTAAAGCGATTGCAGATCTGTGCGCCGCCGGAATCGACGTGATCGTCACCGACCATCACCTTCCCAGTGAAATGCTGCCCGACTGCCTGGCAGTCCTCAATCCCAAGCGTGACGGATGCGAATATCCGGACAAGGATCTTGCGGCAGTCGGAGTTGCGTTCAAGCTGTCACTTGCGATCGCACGCGCGATGAAGCGAGACGACGGATTCATCTGGGGAATGCTCGACCTTGTTGCGCTTGCGACAATTGCCGACGTTGCACCGCTGCGTGGCGAGAACCGTGTGATGGTTCGGAAGGGACTCAAGCTCCTTGCAGAAACGCGCAACGTTGGAGTGCGCGCGCTGATGCGTGCGTCAGGTCTTACGGGAAAAGCACTGACTGCAGGAAGGGTTGGTTTCATACTCGCGCCGCGGCTCAACGCTGCAGGACGTCTGGGTCACGCACTGCGCGGCGTAGAGCTGCTGCTGAGTGAGACTGACGCCGAAGCAAATCCCATCGCTCGCGAGCTCGAGGAGCTCAATCAGCGGCGACAGGACCTGGATCGCGGTACGCTGGAAGAAGCACGCGAGATGATTTCAAAAATCAATCTCGACGACACGTACGGAATAGTTCTTTGGAGCGACAAGTGGCACCCGGGCGTAATCGGAATTGTCGCTTCGCGGGTGGTCGAGGAATTTTGCAGACCGACAATGATGATCGCAGTCAAGGATGGAGAAGGGAAAGGATCGGGAAGGTCGATACCGGCATTCAATCTTCACGCAGGTCTGGGTGAATGCCGGAATCTGCTGAAGCGATACGGTGGACACCGGGCTGCAGCAGGCGTGACGGTGGATGCGACTCAGCTGGAAGCGTTCGCATCGCGTTTCAACGAAGTGGCGAAGTCACAGCTCAAGCCCGAAGACCTGGTACCCGAACTTCGCGTAGATATCGAGCTGAACATCGACGCTGCAGATTCCGACCTGGAGAAAGTGCTCCGGCATTTCGAGCCGTTCGGGATGGGGAACCCTTCTCCCGTATTTGTTGCAAGGAACGTCAAACTTGGCGCGTCCCCGGAAGTGGTCGGCCGCGACGGATTGAAGCTGAGGCTCTCGACCAAACATGGAAACATCGAAGCGCTCGGCTGGGGAATGGCCGACAGGATCGATGAGTTCAAGAAGGAGCAGCGTGTGGACGTAGCGTTCCGTCTGGAGCGCGACGAGTTCCGCGGGGAGATTAGACTTCAGGCACGCATTGCGGACATTTATCCCCACCAGGAAGTGGCGGCCTGATGCGAATCGTAGCCGGTGAATGGCGCGGGCGGCAGATCGTCGCTCCCGAGGGGAAATCGGTGCGGCCGACACTCGACCGCGTACGCGAGGCGTGGATGAGCATTATGCAGACAGATCTTCCCGACGCGCGTGTGCTCGACCTCTACGCGGGCTCAGGAGCGCTAGGTCTCGAAGCCCTGTCGCGTGGTGCGACCAGTGCAGATTTCGTCGAGAACAGTGCGGCGACCTTCCGGTTGCTGCAGCAGAATATTGCGGCTCTCGGGGCCGGCAGCCGCGCAGTTCTGCACAGGAAAGACGCGCTCGAGTTTATCAAGGCGGTCCCGGCAGACAGCTATGATGTTGCATTTGCCGACCCGCCGTATGACACTGGAGCAGACGTAAAGCTCGCGGAACAATGGCTCGACACGCCATTTTCAAGGGTGCTGGCGATCGAGCATAATTCGCGGACTACACTTCCCGAAGGCTCCGATCGCCGCAAGTATGGAATTACCGCGATAACCTTTTACCGCAAATAACAATTGCCGACAGTCGCCATCTATGCGGGGAGTTTCGATCCGATCACCCGCGGCCATGAAGACGTCATTCGGAGAAGCCGGGAATTCGTAGACCGGCTAATCGTTGGCGTCGCAATCAACACCTCTAAGAAAGCGCTCTTTTCACTGGATGAGCGAATCAGTTTCATAAAGATGGCAGTGGCTGATACGTCAGGTGTGGAGGTAAGACAGTTCAACGGACTGCTGGTTGACTTTGCCAAAGAGATGAGCGTCTCGCTGGTGATTCGCGGACTGAGGGCTGTCAGCGACTTCGAGTACGAGTTCCAGATGGCTCTCATGAACCGTCACATGTCGCCCAAGCTGGAGACTGTATTCATGGTTCCTTCAGTCGAGACGACATACATCAGCTCCAGCGTCGTGCGCGAAGTTGCACAGTTCGGTGGCCGCCTCGAGGGACTCGTTCACCCGAAGGTGGCAGAAGCACTGAAAGAAAAGTTCAGCGGAGACCAGAAGCGCTCCTGATGAATTTCATCGATACGCTGGACGAGCGCGCTGCCGACACTGGAGCGCGCATTGTTTTCCCGGAAGGCCATGACGCAAGAGTGGCGGAAGCTGTCCGG
>JANLYJ010000432.1:0-3541 GCA_031365555.1 Gemmatimonadaceae bacterium
GCGAAATCCGGGATCGCGAGACGGCATCCATGGCGATTCAGGCCTCGCTCACCGGACACCTCGTCTTCGCAACGCTGCACACAATTGACGCTTGCAGCTCGATAGTCCGATTGACGGATCTTGGCGTGGACCCCGCGAAACTCGGAGCCGCTCTAAAAGGTGTTGTCGCTCAACGGCTGGTTCGCCGTCTATGCAGGCGGTGCAGGATTGTCGCGCCAGGAGGGATACCAGATCGTCTGGCTGAAACGGTTGCTGCGGACAGCATGGTGCAGATGCCGGTCGGCTGCGCCAGCTGCCGGCAAACAGGATTCGACGGACGTACAACAGCTATGGAGGTTGTGCTCACTACTCCCGACATGGAGCACGCGATTGCATCTGGTGCTTCACACGAACGGCTGGTCCAGCTCGCGAGGAATGCCGGTTCGCGATCCCTGTGGGAGTCCGGTGTGGATCAGATGCTTACCGGTGAAACGAGCCCCGACGAGCTCCTGAGAGTCCTCGATCAAACCGGGGCTCAGGATGTGCACCACGATACAGACACGGAAGCGCTTCCTATCCCGTCTTTCGATGACGTAAGAATGAAGCCTGATGAATCAACGTATGATTCCCTGGACGAAATTCTAAATGGAATCCCAGTGACGAAAGTTGTGCCCGGCGTTGTCGATGTATACGTGCTTCATGTAAGCCGCGACGAAACGAAGGTTCTGCTGCTGCAACGGTCGGCACACACACGCTGTCCAGGTGCTTGGGAGACGGTGCACGGGAATCTCGAAGCTAGTGAGCTGCCTGAACAGGGAGCCGTGCGTGAGCTAATGGAAGAAACCGGACTGCGGCCCGACCGTCTGTTCAATGTTACGGTGCAGCCCTTTTACCTCCACAAGACGGGTACCGTGCAGCTGGCGATTGTTTTTGCGGCCTTCGTCTCGGACATGAACATTGTACTCGGAGACGAACATCAGCGCTTCGAGTGGCTTTCGCCCACTGTAGCATCCACTCGTTTCGCGTGGCCGAGAGAGAGGGAAGCTCTCGCCCAGATCTTACAGCTGATTCCCGGCGGGGATGCTGGTGCTGTAGATGACGTCCTGCGAGTGCCGCTGGACTTCTAGTCGCCGCGCCGCTTTACGCTCGTGATGCTGTCCTCGGCGGGTGCGTTTGGTTTTCTCCGCACGCTCTTAGCCGGGATCCCGACATTGACGTGGTATGGCCTCACGTCCTTGGTTGCGACGGCAACCGCGCCCACCATGGCTTGCTCGCCAACGTGCACACCCGCCAACACAGTAGCGTGATAAGTGATGCGGACGCCATCGCCGAGAACGGTGGCAGCGTTGGTTACATCCTTCTGATCAACACTGCTGTGGGTATGGCTGTAGATGTTGGCATAGTCGCTGATCGAAACATTGTTGCCAAGAACGATCCCGCCGCGGTCATCGAGTAGCACATTGCGGTGCACGACGACATTGTCGGCAACTTCCATATTGTAGCCGAACGAAAATTCGACATTGTGGAACGCTTTGAAATTCTCACCGCACTTCCTGAAGATGAACTGGGCGAGCATGCGGCGGAGTGACACGCCTAGCGCCACATTCTGTCCCCCTACAACGCTCCGGTCAAATGAATACCAGAGCCATAGAAGTGGCTTCACGGCCTGAAAGCGAGTGTCATCACACTCCGCGTAGTACTCCGGTTCGAGCGTTACGTTGCGCGGATCGAGTGATGAAAGTGCCAGTCGTGTTCCGTAGGAAAGCTTGGGATCGACTACAGCTTCTTCCCAGTTCCGGGAGTACTCGGGAAAGTAAAGATCGGCCAACGCACGGCGGCAGATTTCGCTGCGGTTTTTTCCCGCTGCGATATCAGTGCGCAACGACTCGACCCAGTCGTGAGCTGCGCCGGAATTCGCGGGTTCAGGAAGCTTTCTAAGGGGAAGAATTGCCATGGGATCGTCTTGTTGGTGATGGGTTCAAATTTGGGCGAAAGGTCTTAAAAGCGCTCCCTGTCGCGCCTTTGACCTACTTCTCTGCGCGCCCAGCTCTGGCCCGTACCAGCGCGCGTTCGCGCTCGATTCGCTGCAGCGTCTGCTCCCAGCTCTCGTCGCGCTCATTCAGGAAGCGCACGGTCAGAGGATGGTCGGTGTCTATCTCGCCGTCAAAGATGTAGATCGCACTCTGTGTCTCGCGTTGACGCAGTCTCTGTTCTCCCCAGCCGGCGCTCAATGGAATCACGTCGATCGCCCGGAAGTCGCGGCCGCCGCTCGTGATTACAAGGTCGAGGGGACTGTACCGGGTGTCTGGATCCAACCCGTAAAACGATACATACCAGAGCGCCGGCTGTCTTCCGCCATTTCGCCTGAGTATGTCCGCAATGCGCGGGCGGTTGCTTTCCTGAAGCTCGCGAAGGACGCGATACGAGTCGGGCGTAAGAAGCCGAATGATTCCCTCGTCGAGCGGTACCGCCCTGAGCACCAGGCCGGGCGCCTCGAGGCGAATTGCAATTTCGTCCTGGCGCAGCGAACCGAATCCGGGAGGAACCATATTCGCGGCTGAATCGGGCTTGTTGGAAAGCTCTGTGCTCAGTGGCGCATTTTCAGCCGGTCCCGCCGAAGCACAGCCGGCGGCTGAAAGCAGAATTACGGGGAGTGTCAGAACGCGAATCATTCTCATTGCGACATCAGCGAAGAAACCGCTTCCGCCAGTTCATCGCGCCCGTACCCCGTGTGTGAGCTGAACACGATCACCTGCTCAGGATCGAGCAGAAGCTGGCGTGCAATCTTCTGCGACCGCTCGGCGACTTCATTCTTCGAAAGCTTGTCTGCCTTTGTGAGTGTCACGATAGTGGGCTTCTCAATGTCAGCAAGGAAATCGAGCATCTGCTTGTCGTCATCGGTGGGGTCCCGCCGAATGTCGAGAAGCTGTACTACACCACGCAGCGTTGGGCTGGTCCGGATGTACTCATCGATGAGCCCGCCCCAGACTTCCTTGCGCTCCTTGGAAACCTTTGCATATCCGTAGCCGGGGAGGTCGACCAGAGTGAAAGTTCCGTTGATCCGGAAGAAGTTGATCTCCCGGGTACGGCCTGGCGTCTTGCTGACACGCGCAAATGCGCGGCGGCGAAGCAGGGTGTTGAGCAGTGATGATTTTCCGACATTCGATCTTCCCGAAAATGCAATTTCAGGCAGGTCGGCTGGGGGACGCCACCCGGTGGGCTCGATCATTCCACCGATGAACTCCATGCTCCGGATGATCAGCGGATCCTTTCCGGAACTTTCAGCCATCAGTGTGTCGTCGTGTCGTAAAGTGGCTCGCCGCTGTCGCGCGGGAGCATCGTTTCAGTTTCGAGGGGATTGTTGCGCAGCGCGATCGCCAGCACTTCATCCATCGTCTTGACGGGATGAAACCGGACGCTCGCCTTCACTTCCTCGGGCAGCTCGTCGAGATCGCGCACATTGCCATGCGGTATGATCACGTCGGAAACCTTGTTACGGTGGGCAGCCACCGCTTTTTCCTTGAGCCCTCCGATGGGAAGCACGCGGCCGCGCAGCGTAATC
>JANLYJ010000433.1:0-2944 GCA_031365555.1 Gemmatimonadaceae bacterium
ATTCGTGCCGCGAATGGCTTGCAACTCCGGCGGCGAGACCATGAGTCAGTCGCTGCACGACATTCAGGACGCAATCAGACAAGCATCAGCCGATCATACTCCGCTGAACATCAAAGGTCGCGGCACCTGGATCTCTGCTTATCGCCAGGCATCTGCCACACGCGACCTGTCACTCTGGAATTATGCAGGTGTTCAGGAGTACGTCCCTGGCAACCTGACGATGACAGTTCGCGCAGGGACTACGCTCAGGGAGATCTCCGAAATTGCCGGCGCAGAAAACCAGTGGCTCCCCCTCGATCCCTTTGGTGATCCGGAAGGAACCATCGGAGCAACTGTTGCGACCTGCTCCCACGGTCCGCTTGCAACCGCCTTCGGAACACCGCGTGACTTGGTTCTTGGCGTCGAAGCCGTACTTGGAAGCGGAGACATAGTGCGCGGCGGCGGCCGAGTAGTGAAGAATGTTGCCGGCTACGACCTTTGCCGATTGCTGACAGGATCGTGGGGAACTCTGGGTGCGATTAGCGAAGTAACCGTTCGGCTTTTTGCAAAACAGGAAGCCGACAAATCAGTGGCGATCCTGCTTCCTGAAAAACGCGACGCTGCCGCCGCACAACTGCGGTCTATTCGAGCCGCTGCTATTTACCCATGGGCCGCGGAACTCCTTGACGGCCGCCTCGCTGCCAAGCTCGGCCTCGGGGATTCGACGCTTTTGGTGATGCGGTTCGGCGGTAACGAGAACATGGTGCGATCACAGGTGGATACAGTCGGTGCACTCAGTGAGGCCACCGAGATTTCGAGTGAGGTTTGGAATAGACTTTCTGCTACCGCGAACGAATGGTCGCTTCGAATTTCGGCCTTGCCCTCAAAACTTTTCGACACGTGGGAAGCGGCCGGCCGCCTGATTACGGAAGCTGGATCAGGATTTCGAATGCTCTCGCCTGAGCGTGGAAGTGCCAGAATCTTTTTTCCCGCCGACATCGATTCGTCCAGGCTTTTCACAACGCTCGGCCAGTTTGCTGCAAACGCCCGGACAATTGGTCTGCGCATTAATTTTGAAGCAATGCCCTCTGTGTCTCCTCTCTCCAGCTACACTGCAGAACGCGCGGTGGCAAATAGTCTTTCGGCGGGGATCAAGCGTGTATTCGATGCCGGAAACATTCTGAACCCTGGATTTCTTCAGCAGTGACAGCGGCGACTGGAGTGCCGGAACAGGCCCCTCCCTGCGCACTGCCAGGTTCGCCACTCGCAGATGCGAAACGCGGAATCGATGCATGCGTGCACTGCGGATTTTGCCTTCAGGCATGCCCGACATACCTCGTTCTCGAAGATGAGAACGACAGTCCGCGTGGAAGAATTTTTCTCATGCGGTCACTGCTCGAAGGGACGATCCAGATCACCGACGAATCAGTTCACACACACATCGATCGCTGCCTTGGGTGTCGCGCATGTGAAACCGCGTGCCCGGCCGGTGTCCCATACGGTCATTTGCTCGAAGCAACACGCGCAACACTTCGAGCTGGCGGAGATGTACCGCTCCTTGCCCGACTGACGCTCTGGATATTTGCCAAGCAGCCGCTGCTCACTCTTGCGATGCTTGGCGCTCGCCTGGTCGCTGCAACACCGATCCCGACAGTGCTGTCCAGGATGAAGGGGAGGATCAGCTTTGCGATGGCGATGCTCGCAGCTTCGACCAACAATCTCGAGCGTGGTGGATACGCAGTTCCGAAGGGAGGCGCGCGCGGCAAGACTGCTATCCTTCGCGGATGTGTGATGGAGGGTCTCTTCTCCGAAACCAATCGGGCAACTGAGCGCGTACTGGCAGTGAATGGGTACGACATGACTGGCGCGCCGGGACAGGCCTGCTGCGGTGCACTGCACGCGCACGCCGGCGATCTCGACGCTGCCCGCAAGCTCGCGCGCAAGAACATTCGCGCGTTCGAAAAATCAGGCGCTCAGTGGATAGCCGTGAATGCGGCCGGTTGCGGCGCGATGATGAAGGAGTACGCGCATCTCCTCGCTGACGATTCCGAGTGGGCCGATCGCGCGGCTGTCGTTTCGTCGCGCGTGCGTGATGTGAGTGAGCTGTTAGCGGAAGCAGGTCCTGCACAGGGTGGCCCGCTTCCATTCAAGGTCACCTACGACGCACCCTGTCACCTGCAGCATGCACAGCGAATTACCCAGGCACCGATGGCTGTCCTGTCCGCCATTCCCGGTCTCGAGCTGATCCCGCTGCACGAGTCCGATCAGTGCTGCGGTGCGGCGGGTATCTACAATCTCATCGAGCCTGAAACTTCGAATCTGGTTTTAGATCGTAAGCTGGCTCACATATCCGAAACCCACGCGCGCTACGTTGCGACCGGTAATCCCGGCTGCCTGATGCAGATCGGCGCGGGACTGATTCGCGATGGGTCGGAGACGCGGTCGATTCATCCAGTGGATTTACTCGATGCGTCCTACGCTTCGAGAACTGCCACTTAAGAACTACCAAGCTGGGAGCAGCTAGCGGCTAGCTTGGTGCTTGGAGCCAGCTTTTAGAGCTTTGCTCCGGGCACTAAGCTAAGAGCGAGCTGCTCCCAGCTTGGTAGTTCTTATTTGGTAGTTCACCCCCGCTATAATTCCATTTATGAGCATGTCAGCCGACTACGCCGTCCTCCAAAGCGCCGCCGTTCTGTTTGACAGAAGCGACCGCATGCGGATGCGTATCCTGGGAGCGAAGGCCGCCGAGCTCGTCACCGGTCTCGTAACGAATGACGTACTCTCCCTCGCACCGGGCGAAGGACAGTACGCGGCCGCGCTCACTCCCAAGGGAAAGATCCTCGCCGACCTGAGCATCTTTGCAATGGAAGACGGACTCCTGCTCGACACATCTGCCAAAGCTGCTCCCGGTCTGCGCGAGATGATCCGGAAATTTGTGAACCCGCGAATTGCAGCCTATCGCGATATC
>JANLYJ010000454.1:0-1866 GCA_031365555.1 Gemmatimonadaceae bacterium
GCGCAGGTTGTCGAAGATCTTCCATCGGGAAATCGCAGAAAGACGGTTTAAAGTTGGCCCGTCAGGACCGGGAACTTCTCCCCGCAGCCAACCGATAAGTTGCCAGTCGCCTCTTATCCAGCGATGCTTGCGACGCGTGAATGTGAGGTATCGAGTCGGATAGTCGTCGAACAGTTCGATATCCGTCGCGAGCCCCGCCCGCGTGTACGTGCCTTCGATAAGGTCGTGACTTAAAAGTGTGTTCTCCGGAAAGCGGCCATGCGTTGCACGCTCGAACGCTTCCACATCATAGATGCCCTTGCCGGTGAAGCTTCCCTCTCCATATAAATCCTGATACACGTCGGAAACTGCAGTCGTGTACGGATCCACTCCGGGGTGGCCGGAGTGGATCGCAGCAAAGTGGGATTTGTGCGCGCTTGTAAGCGATACACCCACCCGCGGCTGCAGGATTCCATAGCCCCGTACAACCCTGCCCAATTCTTCGTCGTAAATGGCGCGGTTGAGAGGATGTGCAATCGCACCAACCATGAGCGCAGCCGCATCACGCGGGAGTACGGTGTCAGAATCAAGAGTGATCACATATCGCACACCCTGAAGGCAGGACACATCGCCGGCGATGACATTGAAAGCGTCCGCGCCTTCACCCCTCAGGAAGCGGTTGAACTGTCCCAGCTTCCCGCGTTTGCGCTCCCACCCCATCCAGACATTTTGCGTCGCGTTCCAAAGACGCGGCCGGTGAAACAGGAAGAAGACGTCTCGGTTGTTCTTGGAATAGCGCGCATTAAGATCATCAACGCGCTTTCTTGCGAGCTCGACGATGTCTTCGTCTCCATCGCGATGCTCTTCTTTCGCATCAGTAAAATCGCTGAGGAGGGCGAATAGAATGTTGTCGTCGCGGTTTGCCAGATACTGTATTTCAAGATGCTCGACCGCTTCCTCAACTGCTTTCGTATTACCGAAGAGCGTTGGAACTACGACTGCAGTTCGATACTCTTTGGGAATTCCCGTTTCACGAAGCTCCAGCTTCGGCAGCACTCGCGGCGGCATCAGAAGTGTGACAAGCTGATTGACCCCGCTAATCGCCATTTCATTTAGCGGAATCAGTGCGAGCAGGAAAATCGCCAGCTGCATCAACGGAGTAGTCGCGTGGCCAAGTGACAGCACCACCGACATTAGCGCGAGCGTACCCGCAGCAATGCCGCCGAAATACACAGTATTCGGATGCCGGATTGCCCATCGGTGAATAGCTTCGCCTACCGGCGGCCTGTACCCCGTCTCACGCTCAACAAGCTTTCGTCCCTCGTCAACCAGGTAGTAGCCAACGTGTGATTCGTGGGTGCCTGGTGGGGCCTGTTCCGAAAAATGAATTGCAGCTCGGGCAACTTCTTCTTCCGCCAGCTCTGTCTTGCGCGCGATGTGTTCGACGATATGACGATACTGATCGCGGGTACCGAAACTCATTTGCCTGTAATGACCGCTTGGGTCCTTCCGCAAAATCTGCTCGGTACCACTCTGCCCCTCAACAAAATCCTTCCAGTCGATTCGTGCAATTGTGCGAAGACTTGTGATGCTGTTTGCGACCGTCACCTGGGTGAGCGCAATCCGTCGGTTGGATCTGGTTACTGCTTCCTCAGCGCTTGGCCCATCTTCAGCAAGCCACTGCTCGAGCCACACAAGTGGTGTGAAGTTCGTGTGATATGACCGAGTCTGCTGCAGGAACCTCGCGACGAATGTCGGCGTCAGTCTGGGATGCCCATCGATGAAACTGGACAGAGCCTTGGTCAGGTCTTCAGATGACTTGTCACTCGCATCACGAAGTTTTGCTGCCCAGATATCGGCGCTCTCAACTTCATCGAGGCGCGCAGC
>JANLYJ010000483.1:0-1630 GCA_031365555.1 Gemmatimonadaceae bacterium
GCCGCATCTACAGGATGCCGCTCGAGTATTCAGTCGAAGATCTGGTGAAGGCGTGCGTGGACACGGTGGCCGAAAACAATCTTCCGCATTGCTACCTCCGGCCCCTCGGAATGCGCGGCGGCCAGCAAATGGGAATCGTGCCGTCGAATGCTCCCCTCGAGGTCTACATCATCCCGTGGACATGGGGACGCTATCTCGGCAAGGATGCGCTTCAGGAAGGTGTGGATGTATGCGTTTCGAGCTGGAGACGCGCGGCGCCTGACACATTTCCAACGATGGCCAAGGCAGGCGGCAATTACCTGAACTCGCAGCTCTCAGTCATGGAGGCCAAGCAGAACGGGTACGCGGAAGGAATCATGCTTGATTCTTTTGGCTTCATTTCCGAAGGCACCGGCGAGAATGTCTTTCTGGTGCATGACGGCAAGCTTCTGACGCCGTCGATTTCTTCCGGAATTCTGCACGGCATCACTCGCGACTCGATTGTCACGATCGCAGAAGATCTCGGAATTGAAGTCATTGAAGGACACCTGCCGAGAGAGATGCTGTATACGGCAGACGAAGCATTTTTTACGGGCACGGCTGTTGAAGTAACACCGATCCGGTCAGTGGACCGGATTCCAGTCGGGGCAGGAAAGCCGGGACCGATCACACTCGCAATTCAGGAGAGATACCTGGACATCACCAGTGGGAAAGCGCCCGATACCTGGGGCTGGCTCACACATGTCCCTGTAAAAACTGCTGCGGCTGTGTAACACCTTGCTGTATATTAGGACCACCTGAACAGTTCTTTCGGGAGGTGTGCGTTTGACCGTAGGATGTCTCGCACTTAACGCGTCGTTTGAGCCCCTCACCATGGTCCCCATGCGCAGGGCACTTCGACTCGTCATCGATGGAAAGGCGGAGATTATCGAGGCGGATTCTGATCGCCTCGTAAGATCTGAGCGCCTGACGCTCCCGCGTCCGGCTGTAATCCGCCTTACGCGCTTCATCCATGTGCCCCGCAGATTCCGTCGCCAGGTCACCAACACATTCCTCTTCGCACGCGACAGGTATCGCTGTCAGTACTGCAACCGCGCGCAGATCGAGCTCAAGCCACGCGAGTCACTTACACGTGATCACCTGATCCCGCTCTCACGCGGCGGCAGCAACGACTGGACGAATGTCGTCACCGCCTGCAGCCCGTGCAACACACGCAAAGCGAATCGCCTGCCTAACGAGATTGGAATGCACCCGCTCCACACTCCCATCGAGCCGCACTTCGTGCACCTTAGCTGGGCGGTTCGTCGACTGACTCCCGCTCAGAGCCAGTACATCAAGATGTTTTATGGGGATGAGACACTGCATCACCTGGAGGAGTTGGATCATCGGCCGAAGGTTGCGGTTGCAGAGGGTGAACTGCTTTCGGTCACTGCGTAGGGACGGGTACCAACACAAAAGTCACTGCGAAGTGAACTTCCCCGTTCTCGCCTCGTACCGTCTCTTATCTCCCCCCATCAACCGAACGAACAGAGTCCCAAGCCCGCGCGAAACAGCAGTACCAGGATTCTTATCCCCCCGAATCGCCGGCTTCAATTCGCCCCGCAGCCACCGCTCAACTTCATCGAGATCGGTCAGCGACAAACTTTCAACC
>JANLYJ010000498.1:0-3542 GCA_031365555.1 Gemmatimonadaceae bacterium
ATCAACTTCACCGTCGCACCGCACCCGATGCACCTGCACGGTTTCTACTTCGACGTGAACAGCAAGGGCAACGCGGCGCGTGACACGCTATTCGGTCCGCGACAGGAGCGAAAAGCCGTAACGGAATCGATGACAGCGGGCACCACCATGGCAATGACCTGGGTCCCAACTCGGCCCGGCAACTGGCTCTTCCACTGCCACCTGATCTATCACATCGATGCGGCGCTGAAGCTCAACGAATCACATGCTGGTCACGGCGGGATGAAGGCGAACCACGCCGAGGACGGTATGTCGGGCCTGGTGATGGGCATTCATGTAAAGCCGAAATCAGGACTGGGTATTCTCACGGAGCCAAAAGCAGTGCGCCACATGCGCATGTACGTGAATGAGCGACCCAACGTGTTTGGCAACAAACCCGGCTTCGCCTTCATCCTGCAGAATGGGGACACTCCGCCCGCGCGCGATTCGATTACCAACCCGAGCTCCACTGTGATTCTCACCAAGGGCGAGCCGACGGAGATCATGGTCATCAATCACACAACGCAGATGGCGAGTGTGCACTGGCACGGCATCGAGTTGAACAGTCTTTACGACGGAGTGAGCGACTGGAGCGGTTGGCAAAAGAAGACGGCACCGGTAATCGCACCGAACGATTCATTCGCTGTGCAGCTCACTCCTGATCGTTCAGGAACTTTCATCTATCACACGCACTCTGACGAAACGGTGCAGCTTACGTCGGGCCTTTACGGTCCGCTTCTGGTGCTCGATAAAGGAGCCAGCCGCGATTCCGCTGAGCGTATTCTCTTGATGGGAGACGGCGGTCCGCTGAAGGGTGCACCTTCGTTCTTCAACGGATCACCCATACCGGCAGAGATCAATCTTTCCGTCAACACCAGGCACCGGTTTCGTTTGATCAACATCAGCGCGGGTGCGACCAAGCGAGTGCGTCTTCTCTCGGATTCGACTCTTCTAAGCTGGCGTCCAATTGCAAAGGATGGCGCTGACCTCCCACCGCTTCAGGCAGCTCTGCGCGCGGCGGATTTCTACATGATGCCGGGTGAGACTTACGACGTCGAAGTCAGCCGGAAGGAAAAGGGCGATCTTGTGCTAGAGGTCACCACGTTGCCGAGGGGCAAATCCATAGTCGATCGTATTCCGGTGAAAGTGAGATAGCGCTCAATGTAGAGCTTCGCTGAGCTCGTCAGCGGGCACGCTGTATGCCTTTCCATCTGTTTCCAGGGAGGCACAGCATCATGTTGGAAATGAATGGCGGGCAGCAGGATATTGACGGCGCAACGCTGATTGCGCTTGCGGATAGATTGCACGACGATATTCGTCGCGCTGAGCAGGATTTCTTTTTTCTGCTCGCAACAGCTGTCGACGAACGTGAACGTCGGATCACGGCTGAGCTTCCTGGTATGCTGCCGCGGTTTCGACGAATCGCGGAGTCGAGAGCATCTTGAGCTGGGCGGAAGAGCAGCGGGTACCTCGTATTGAAAGACTCCAAGGCCGGCTCAAGCGCGCGGCCGCGGAGCTGCTTCGCGATGCGCCGACAATTGCGCAACTGAGCGAAGGGACGCGCGACGCACTCACCGGTCTGCCGAACCGGACCTTCCTCACCGAGTATCTCGAGAAGTGCGTTGCGCGAGCGGAACGGCAGGAAGACTACTGCTTTGCGATACTCTTTCTGGATCTCGATCGGTTCAAGCAGGTGAACGATCGCATGGGCCACGCAGTTGGTGACGAGCTGCTCATCGCCGTTGCGCAGCGCCTGGAACTGTGTGTGCGCAAGAATGACGTTGTCTCGCGAATTGGTGGTGATGAATTCACGATTCTGCTCGATGACATCCGCAACATTTCCGACGCCACGCGCATCGCCGGAGATATTGTGGACATGCTGTCCAAGCCGATACTTGTAACGGGGCATGATATCTGGATAACGCCGAGCATTGGCATCTCACTCAGCGGTCCCGGGAATGATGCGCCCAAGCTGCTGCGTGATGCAGACATGGCCATGTACCGTGCGAAAGAAGCAGGACGTGCGCGGTACGAAGTATTCGACACTGCAATGCACGCTCAGGCAGTCGCTCGACTTAAACTCGAGAGTGATCTCGCGCTAGCGGTGGAACGGCGCGAGTTCCGGCTCTACTACCAACCTGTAATCGCCCTACAGACAGGCAAGATTTCAGGCTTTGAAGCGCTGCTCAGGTGGGAGCATCCTGAGCGTGGTACCCAGAACGCCCGTGAGTTCATCGGAATCGCTCACGAATCCGGACACATTCTCGAGATCGGCGAATGGATCATGCGCCAAGCCTGTCAGCAGCTCGCTGTTTGGCAGCGCGATTTTCCGCGTGAGACGGAGCTGACGATGAGCGTGAATCTTTGCTCGCGCGAATTCGAGGCGCCCGGCTTGCTGGAACGAATGGCCCACCTGATCACCGACGCCGGCCTGCCTCCCTATTCCCTTCGCATCGAGGTCACTGAGGGAATGCTTATGCACAAGCCGGAGGCCGCGCTCACTCTGCTCAGTCAGTTACGCGGCATCGGGATTCACATACAGCTCGACGACTTCGGTCAGGGATACTCGTCACTGACCTTCCTGAACCGGTATCCGATCGACACTATCAAGATCGAGCGCGAGCTGGTTGCACGTGCTACGCGTGTTCCGGCGGATCGGGAGATGGTGCGCGCTATCGCGAGCATAGCGAACGTGCTAAAGATCGATGTGGTCGCCGAAGGACTCGAGACTGCTGTGCAGGTTGAGGCGATGCGGGGACTTGGGTGCTGCCAGTTTGGGCAGGGGTACTTCTATAGTATGCCTGTTGCTGCCATTGAAGCGACGCGGCTTCTGGCTGAAGAGGATGCAGATCGTGCGTCGGTGCTTGCTCTCGCATAGAGAGTAACTGCAACTGAGAAGTGCCATGGCGTCCCGCGGCCGGCCTTTTGGCTGCCGGCTGCCGGTCAACTACTTTGCGGTTCCGCCGATGCCTACTTTGCTGTCCAGCCATGCAGCGCGAAATACCCGAATGTCAGTGGTGATGGGAAGTCCGGCTTTTTCGTAGGTCTGAATTGTCAGGGTCGGCCGGCCCACAAGGCGCATTGGAATCAGGTTGTGCTGCTCGCGTTGGTTTACGTGCAGCTTCACAACATCCCCGACTTTGTGGCGCGCGATTACGGCGTTGATGGAATCGGGAGTATTGACGGCGATTCCGTCGATCTCATAGACAAGATCTCCGCTGCTCAAGCCTGCGGCGTATGCAGAGCCATTCACTGCGGACCAATTCACGAAAACGAAATTCGAGTCCTTGTCGAGTGAGGCGCCGAGATAGGGTTTGGAGCTTGAGTCTGCCCTGAGAAGAAATCCGGCACGGGCGAGCATTGGAGTGATGTTCGGGACTTCCCTGCCTTCCACGTAGCGACTGAAAAAGGTTGTGGCAAAGGACTGATCCTTCGTCAGTGTCGCGAGCTCGTTGCGCAGGTCGGCAGTCGTGTATGGGCGAGCCGGTGCGAGCGCGGCGGTTTGGGTGCGTCCGAACTTCCGC
>JANLYJ010000510.1:0-1969 GCA_031365555.1 Gemmatimonadaceae bacterium
CCCACTGCCCAGCACCCACAGTTTCAAATCAGCTCCAGCGCCGCGCGTAACAAGTCTTCAGGTATCGCCGGCCCCGTTCGTCGAGCTCCACATGCCGGCGCGCCATTACGCGTGCCGCAACATCGAGAAACTTTTCTTCCTCGAAAGTGGAGTAGGGCTCTGAATCGCCCCATGAAAAGGGCGCAACAGCTTTTGACGGCATCGTTGTACCAAAGATATTGGCACCCGCACCAATAACCGAGCCCGTTGTGAGCATCATCCCAATTCCGGTCTTTGCATGATCTCCGAACAGGGTACCGAGAAACTGCATGCCGGTGTCCACGACTCCGCGTGGGCTCCACATCTGAACCGTTCCGTAGGTGTTCTTGAGATTGCTCGTAGTTGTGCCCGATCCAAGATTCACCCAGCGTCCCAGGTACGAGTGACCGACAAATCCTGTATGCCCCTTATTGCAGTGGCCAAGCATGATCGTGCTGCTCATCTCGCCGCGCACTTTGCACCATTCGCCAATTGAGCAGCCCGAGATGCTGTCACCCATGACTGTCGCATGTTCGCCGATGTAGAGCGGACCAATGAGCCGCGTGAAGGCTGCGACCGCAGCGTCCTTCCGAATGAGAATCGGACCCGCTGACGTATCGAATGCAACCAGTGGATCGATCTTCGCGCCTTCCTCAATGAAAACCCTTCCGCCGCCATAAACTTCGCCTGCCGGCTTCTGCAGCTTCAGCTCGGCGCCCAGCAGCGGAATGTCTTCAATGAGCTGGTCGTTTAGCGTGCCCACCAGATCCCATACGGCATTCATCCACCGCCCGTCGAGTGCTTCGCCTTTTCCTGAAGCAATGCCCTCGAGCTGGAGCTGGCCATCCGCGAACTGCGAGGCAGGTGTATCGGCTTTCAGTCGCACAGCACAAACCTTCCCGCCCGAGATCGCGCCATCTCCGGCTATTTTGCCCGCAAGCGACGGCACCAAACGCGAGTTCGCTACGATGCTGCCGGAAGGGAGTACGGCGTTCGCGCTCACTACGGCCGGTGCGTCACCTTCAGTGAATTCCACGAGATGCGCTGCACAGACAATTCCAGCTGCCTTCAGTCCGGTGATTCTTTCCCAGCGATGTCTGATGATTTCAGCGCCCGCGCGCAGCTCGCTCACTGGCCTGGTCAGCGCGAAGGGCTCGAACTCACGCGCAATCGCGTCATCATAGAGATAAAGAGCTGTCACTGATCTGCGACCTTTTTTGGCAATGCGTCCAGAAGTGTTTTGAGATATGCGGACTTTTCAACTGTCGTAACAAGCGTTACTCCATCTTTCGCTACAACAACGAGATCAGAAACTCCGTACATCACCACGGTTTGGCCGTTCGCATGTACGACATTGTTCGCCGCGTCCACCGCAAATGCATCTCCGTGGATGACGTTGCCTAGGTCGTCAGCATTGCCAATGCGCTTGAGTGCACCCCAGGTGCCAATGTCGTCCCAGCCGAAATCGCCGGCGACAACCTGCACATTGTCGGACCGCTCGAGCACTCCAACATCGACTGCAATGCTTTTCACTTCACTGAAAAACTTGTCGAGTCCGTTCGCGCCCGCACTGATATTCTGCAGCGCGGCAGCAACTTCAGGTGTACGTGCCCGCACCTCCTCAAGGAAATCGCCAACTCTCCATGCGAAGATTCCTGAATTCCAGAGCGCGCCATTCTCGATCATCTTCGCAGCAGCTGCTGCGTCAGGCTTTTCTACGAAGCGTCCCACCCTGTTCACACCTTCAGAGACCTTCTCACCGCGCTCGATGTAGCCGAGACCCGGATCGGGTCGCGCGGGAACCACGCCGACGGTAACGAGCGAGTGATTCGTTTCAGCAACTTCTGCCGCTACAGTGAGCGCTTTCCTGAAAGCATCCACATTTCCGATTGCCCAATCTGCGTGGACGGAAATCATTACTGCGTCGCTGCCATCACGCCGCTCGATTTCC
>JANLYJ010000044.1:0-2274 GCA_031365555.1 Gemmatimonadaceae bacterium
GGCGACGTCCGCCAAAGCGGGCGAGAATTGCATCCCGTGCAACGCCGACGTCTCGCTGAGTGCCGACGTAAAGCAGGCGATCGGGCTTGCGGTCGAGCGGTTCGGCAAGCTCAACATCATTTGCAACAACGCGGGAATCCAGGGCCCGATTGCATTGACCGCCGACTATCTCGAAGAAGAATGGGACCGGGTTCTTGCGGTCAATTTGAAAGGCGTGTTCTTGGGGATGAAATACGCCATTCCCGAGATGCTCAAGGCTGGCGGCGGATCGATCGTCAACACCTCGTCGATGGCTGCGACCGTCGCCTTCCCGATGCTCCCTGCCTATTCGGCGTCCAAGGGCGGCGTGTCCTGTCTGACGCGTCTTACTGCTGCGGAATATGCCAATCAGAATATTCGAGTAAACGCCATCCTGCCCGGTGCGATCGATACGGGGATGACCCGCAATATGCCCAAGGATTACATTGACGGCGCGGTCGCGGCGACGCTGATGGGCCGGATCGGACATCCGTCGGAAATCGCCAATCTGGCGCTTTTCCTTGCAAGTGACGAGGCCAGCTTCATCACGGGCACAGAAACGCTGGTCGATGGCGGCTACACGCTCGTCTGAGGAGCGGACATGTATCAATTAATCAACGCGCGCCCGAGCCCCTACGGCAGAAAGGTCGCAATTGCGCTGTACGAGAAAAGGGTGCGGTTCGAGACAATCTTCGATCTGCCGTGGGCCGAGGCCACGGAGACCCGTCTACACAGCCCGCTCGAACAGCTGCCTATCCTGCTCGTTCCCGGTGCAGAACCGATTTACGATTCGAGCTATATCCTGCACTGGCTTGAAGCACATCATCCTGAGCCAGCCTTGCTTCCTCATGATCGCGACGAACGGCTCCTGGCTCTTAAGTTGCTAACCTTGGGCGAGCGACTGATGGAGATTGCACAATCGATCATTTTCGAAACCTATCGGCCACAGCCCAGTGAACAAGGGATTGACCGTGGTACGCGCAAAATCGTTCGCGGCCTTGCCGAAGTTGAACGGCTTATCGGGGCCGGGCCACAACCCCAGGTCGACCAACCGATCCACCTTGGACATATCGCCTTAGGTACGACGCTGCTGGTCTGGGAGTTCGTGGTTTCCGAAAAAATGAGTCCGCCGATCGACGCTCTTGCCTGGCGCGGACGCCATCTCAACTTGACGACGTTAGTCACGGAGTTGGAGCTTCGTCCTTCCTTCGTAGCGACAGAGCCCACACCCATGAATGTGAACATCGCGGCCGAAGTGGCCGGATGAAAATTATTCAAAAAAGCACGGGGTCCGCCGAGTCCGTGGGGCGAGTTTCGTTGGCTAGGACTGATAATGGCTGAAGCATATATTGTGGAGGCGCTCCGCACTGCCGGTGGTCGGCGTAATGGGGCGCTGAGCGAGTGGCACCCAGCCGATTTGGGCGCGGCGGTCATCGATGCGCTGATGGAAAAAACCGGCATCGACCCAGCAGCCGTTGAGGATGTGATCGTCGGCTGCGTTAGCCAGGTCGGAGAGCAGAGCTTTCACGTCGGACGCAACATGGTATTAGCATCTTCACTGCCCGAGAGCGTCCCCGCAGTGACCATCGACCGCCAATGCGGAAGCTCGCAGCAGGCGCTTCACTTCGCCGCGCAAGCGGTGATGTCGGAAACCCAAGACGTGATCGTTGCCGCTGGGGTCGAACATATGACCCGCGTCCCAATGGGCACGCCGACGTTACTCGCTATGCAGGCGGGGGTCGGCGTCGGGCCGTGGAGCGACAAAATCTTGGAGCGCTTCGGAGTCGCCGAATTCAGCCAGTTCACTGGCGCGCAGATGATCGCTGACAAATATGGCTTCTCGCGAGAGGAGCTCGATGGTTTTGCGCTGGAATCGCACCGAAAGGCCGCCGCTGCGACTGACGCAAGTGCGTTCGCTGACGAAATTGTAAAGCTCAAGGTGATCGACGCCGAAGGCAAGCAGACGCTCCACTCCCGTGACGAGGGCATCCGGTACGATGCCTCGACCGACGGACTAGCGCAGCTTAAGACGCTGCAGCCCGGCGGCGTTATCACAGCAGGCAACGCCAGCCAGGTCTGCGATGGCGCGTCCGCGGTGCTGATCGTTAATGAACGCGCATTGAAAGAGCACGGGCTAACTCCGATCGCGCGGATCGATCATCTCACCGTCACTGCTGGCGACCCGGTGATGATGCTGATCGAGCCGATACGCGCGACCCGGCGAGCGCTAGAGCGTTCGGGCCGAAACATTGACGA